>CALBVI010000325.1 GCA_937969395.1 uncultured Spongiibacteraceae bacterium
TAAAATGTTCTTTGGCGAAATTTCTGCGCGCATCTCTTCATCGAGTTGCATTCTGCGCCAGCGATTACGTAGTGCGCTGGCAACGGCGCGTTTCGCTTTTTCTTGTCCGACAATATGTTTATCAAGCTCGTGAACAATTTCTCGGGGAGTCATTGGTGACGTTGTTGTTGGCATAAATATATTTCCGCAATGCTTTGTTAGCTAGTGGGCCATATTGAGTGGAGCGTTTTATGGTTTGGCAAACTAGGAAAATTAAAATGTAATATTGTGAGTATCGAATCGTTATTCCAGTACTTCAATCGTCCGGTTATGATTGGTATAAACACAAATGTCTGCCGCGATAGCGAGACCTTTTTCGACAATCTCGAGGGCGCTTAATTCGCTGTTTTCAATGAGCGCTTTTGCCGCTGACTGTGCAAAAGGGCCGCCAGAGCCAATCGCGACTAAATTATCTTCGGGCTCGATAACATCGCCATTACCGGTAATCACCAGCGAGGTTGTTTTATCTGCAACAATCAATAATGCCTCTAGCTGACGCAGTGATCGTTCGGTACGCCACATTTTTGCCAGCTCAACAGCGGAGCGAGTTAGTTGCCCTTGGTATTTTTCTAGCTGCGCTTCGAATAGTTCGAACAGCGTAAATGCATCGGCAGTGCCGCCAGCAAAGCCCGCAATGACTTGGTCGTGATAAAGCCTACGCACTTTGCGGGCATTACCCTTCATAACGGTATTACCCATTGAAACTTGTCCGTCACCGCCGACGACAACGATACCGTTACGGCGAACAGAAAGAATAGTGGTGCCTCGATATTGATCCAAAATAAAGTCCTCTGATGGTGGAGGTGGGGTAGGATGATTAATCGCTAATAACTTAGCTATATGGGGCTGATTTAGCGGACTTCAAGCTAATAATAAGGTTTGAAGTCGGAATTTTGAAGTGAGTGGCTTTTATGTGCCAGCTTTTCTTTTTAATAACATCGCTTCAATGCCGTTGCTGATCAAGGTGCCGCGTGCTTTTGCTAATACTGAGCGGGAGTTAAAAGGGCCCACTTGAACGCGATGCCATACGTCGGAGTTGTTGACGGTTACTGCTTCTACGTGGGTATCGAACCCCATGAGAATGAGCTTGGCGCGTAAACGGTCTGCATCTTCCAGTGATCGGAAAGAGCCCGCTTGTAATATATAAACCATCTCAGGTTCATTGCTAGCGACAGTTTCGTCTTTGTCGATAGGTACGATAATTTCACGCTCAGGTAATAGCGTATAAAAATCAAAGCGGGTTGCAGATTTAGTGCTGTCAGCTTTTGCGACAGGTTCACTTTTATTGGTTTTGGATTGCTCGGTGCTTGCTGTGTTTTGCTCGGTGGCTTTTGGTGCCGGTGTAATATCTGCTAAATAACCGAGAAAGCTGATAAAAAGCCCTGTCACTATGCCGGTAAGAAGCCAAACCCAGCCGGGTACTTGGCTTTTACGCGGTTTGGCTTTTTTCTTTTTTGTGGGCGCCTTGGGCTTTTTGGCGAAGTCGTGTGTCATGTCAGTTCTTTTATAATGGTCGGTATATTATTGATAGGTGATTATTGGCGGTCTAAATCGCCGTTTACATTTCCTCTGGAGCAGAAACACCTAGTAAGCCGAGTCCATTGTTAATGGTTTGGCGGACGGCTTCACTAAGGCTGAGTCGAGCATCACGCAATGGTTTGTCTTCAATTAACATTTTGTGTGAATTGTAATAGCTATGGAAATCACCGGCTAATTCACGCAAATAATTAGCGACGGTATGAGGTTCGCAATTATTGGCTGCCGCTTTAACAAGCTCAGGGTAGGCTGCCAATTTATTCAGTATTGCCTTCTCGCCATCTTCCGTTAATAGCTCTAGTGATTGCGCGCTGGTTTCAGCTGACCAGTTCCATTTATTCTCTGATAGTTTACGCATCATGCTACAAACGCGGGCATGGGCGTATTGAATATAGTAAACCGGATTTTCATTGGTTTGCGATACCGCTAAGTCAATATCGAAGGTGAGCTGCGATGTAGCTGCTCGCGCGGCAAGAAAATAACGGGTGGCATCTTTACCTACTTCATCAATTAAATCGCGGATAGTGACATAGCTGCCGGCACGCTTAGAAATTTTTACTTCTTCGCCGCCGCGCATCACCATTACCATCTGATGCAATACATACTCAGGCCACGTTGTTGGGATGTTCAGATTATCGGTTTGGCTAACCGCTTGTAGGCCAGCGCGAACACGAGTAATCGTGCTGTGGTGGTCGGCGCCTTGCTCGTTGATAACACGGATAAAGCCGCGCTGCCATTTGTTGAGGTGGTAGGCAACGTCAGGTACGAAGTAGGTGTAACCGCCTTCGGATTTACGCATCACACGATCTTTGTCATCGCCAAAATCAGTGGTTTTTAACCAGAGCGCACCATCTTTTTCATAGGTGTGACCGCTGTCGATAAGCTGCTTAACGGTTTCTTCAACTTTGCCCTGTTCATAAAGTGCCGATTCCAAATAATAAACATCAAAATCAACGCCAAAGGCTTTCAGGTCAAGATCTTGTTCGCGACGCAGATAAGCAACAGCAAAGTCACGAATGGCTTCGTCGTTATTTGCGTCAGCTGCGCCGGTAACGTGTTTATCTTCAGCGGCTATCGTCTCGCCTGCCATATACGATTTGGCGACATCGATAATGTAATCACCGCGATAGCCATCTTCCGGCCATGACTCATGATCTGGCCCCAAGCCTAGGATGCGTGCCTTAACCGAGGTGGCAAGGTTGTTAATTTGTTGGCCGGCATCGTTGTAGTAAAACTCAGCAGTTACATCCCAGCCGGCATTTTTTAATAGTCGGCAAATGCTATCGCCAACAGCTGCGCCGCGACCATGGCCGACATGCAGTGGGCCGGTAGGGTTGGCAGAAACAAATTCAACCTGAACTTTTTGCCCTGTGCCTGCATTGCTGCTACCGAATTTTTCACCTTCGGATAAAATTTGCGTAACAATGGCAGTAGCTGCCGCTTCATTGAGGAAAAAATTAATAAAGCCTGGTCCAGCGATTTCCGCTTTGGTTAATTTATCCGAGGCAGGTAGTGCATCGATAATGAGCTGAGCGATATCTCTAGGTGCTTTTTTTGCAGCCTTGGCGAGTGTCATCGCAATATTACTGGCAAGGTCGCCGTGGCTCTTGTCGCGAGTGCGATCAATGGTGACGCGCGGGGTGATATCGGCTGGTAGAGTGCCGTTATCAATAAGTTGAGTTAATGCGCTATTAATCAGTTCCGCTATATGGTCTTTCATGGAGAGAGAGTCGCCTGCTAAGTGCTTATATTCGTATTTCGATTAGTCTTGATTGTGTTTTTTGAATGTTTGAGAAGTCATGGTCGAATGAAAACTTCACGTCATTTCTAAGCGGCGTATTATGCGGATTTTTAGTGGTCGCGGCTATACGACGAGGTCAGATATTTTAAGTCGCCATCTTAGTTATTTGAGGAAGAGTGCCTTCAGAAAAAGGCGTTAGCAATAAAAATGGCTAGAACATATCAACAGGGTCGACATCAATCGACCAGCGAAGCTTTTTCCCCAGTGGGTGTTGATCGCCATAATGACAAAGAAGCTGCAAACATTGATGAAGTTGTTTGCGTTGTTTGGCATGGACTAAGAGTTGCGCTCGGAAAAATCCTGCCCGTCTTGCCATGGGTGCAGGTAGCGGCCCAAATAGCTGAGTTACATCAGCTGTCTCGGCATGTTGTTGGTCAATAGTTTGTCGTAATTGCTGTAAAAATTCTTCTGCTTGCTGTGGATTGTTAGCTTCGGCCCGCAATAGCGCTAAATGACCAAACGGTGGTAACCCGCCTTGTTCTCTTTCTGATAGCAGTTGGCGAGCATATTGATGATAGCTTTGGTTGATGAGGCTATTAATGAGCGGGTGTTCGGGTTGATGGGTTTGGATAATGACTTTTCCCAGTTTGCTGGCTCGGCCAGCTCGGCCGGCGACTTGCACTAACAGTTGGCCCATTTTTTCTGGTCCACGAAAATCAGTACTGAACAAACCGCCATCAGCATCTAATACAGCCACGAGTGTAACGTCGGGAAAATGATGGCCTTTGGCTAGCATTTGGGTGCCCACTAAAATACAGGGTTCGCCAGTGTGGACGTCAGCAACTAACGTCTGCATCGCCTGTTTTCGCGAGGTGGTATCTCGGTCGATACGAATGACTTTGGTGGAGGGAAATAAGCGATTAAGTGCCTGTTCTGAGCGCTCGGTGCCCGTGCCG
>CALBVI010000326.1 GCA_937969395.1 uncultured Spongiibacteraceae bacterium
ATTAACGGGTCAGTGTGGCGGCCCTTCTCGGGTTGTGGCTCCACTTTAACAAACTATTTGCTTTTTATCAATGCCGCGAGTACAATTTATCATAACTCGATAAAAACAACATAACTCGTGACAGTTTTAGCTAAAAATACGCGTGTCTATCTAGGCAAAGTTGCCAGAATTACACGCGACAAGCAGAAATTAAAGTGTATTGAAATAGCTGAACAGCTTGAGTTGCCCAAAATATACAAAAGCTCTTATTACGAACACAACGAAGTACCCGCATTCATTAACGACTTGAGACTTGATGAGGTTGCGATTGTCGGGAAGCTGGAAAGCTTGGCTGAAATTAAGGGTGTAGGTGTAGGGCTTAGGTTTTTAATGAACGTGATGAAAATACAAGACACCTCGTTGCTGTTGGTCGATGCGCATACAGGATTGAAGTCTAGCGATGGTGACAAATGGTATGAATTTATTGAAGCCACTGCTAGGTCAATTATGCGAGGCAGGCCGCTTGGTGAAAAGCAGGCGCGTGTCATGGCAGAAATCAGGTATGAGAAATTGCCAGGACTTGAGAAAGCGTGGAAGGAAAAGAAAGGCGGTGCGGAATACCTAGCTGCTGCAATGATATGGGGCAACTTGGATATTAAGCCAGCAGAAAAAGCTATCAGTATGTTTGCCGATGACGAATTGAAAGCTGCGGCACCGATAACAATACGCCGCATATTTGGATCAAGGCGTGACTGTCTTAATTGGGTAAAGAAGCAATGAAAAAAGTAGCGTGTGTCTATGACATCGTTCTAAATGGCGATGTTATATATGTCGGCATGACCGGAAACCCCAAGGCTAGAATGTGCAGCCATAGATATACTGGTGTAGCGCACTCGGGCGCTAAGATGGTAATTCATAGATGGTACGAAACTAGAGCCGAAGCATATAGTGCGGAAACTGAAAGGCAAGACGAGCTAAAGCCTGCTAGATCGGAAAGATATAGAGGTAGGAGGTTAGATTTTCCTAAGATACTTAGAGATGGAAAAAAAGCAATGGCAGAGTTTAACGAACAGCACACAATGGAAGACGTTGCAAAATTAATCGAAGGGCATAAGAAAGCTGTTGCAGCCGCTGCGCAATTTGAGCGCGAATGGAAAGCTAAAAATCAACAACACGACACTGGGGAGTAGTGACGGGTGCAAACATTATTTGAGCTATTGATAATATTCGGGATGCCAATCGGATACGCTGCGCTTTGCTGGAAGCAGCGCAAAGACTTGGACGCCATAAATGAACGACACGACATTGGGGAGAGTATAGATTGACTAACTTAGATGAGACAGACGAATTTGAACCGATGTCGCTACAATCCGTTGAGATGCTCACGCAACCACCATTAGGATGTCGGCCACGTTGGATATGGCGTGAAATTGTATCGGCACAAAGAACTGTAGAGATACTAGAAGCGATAGACAGGTATCAAGCCGCTGAAACGGAGGTCCCAGAAGAATGGATTGACGAACTTTTAGAGCTTCGAGGATTTGCTGTAGATGCGAAAACATTAAAGGCCATTGCCCGCGCCGAAACCGCAAAGGAGAATATATAAGATGACAGAAATGTGGAAAGTTACTTACAGTTCTTTGTCGCGAGCACATGGCGGAGAGCGCAACTGTAGCGTTGAACTTGTTGCTTCATCGTATGAAGACTTGGTTCAACAAGTGGCAGAACTCGGAAACGAGATACACGAGTTTAGAGGTAGTCTATGGATGGAAGGTCACAGCTCAATTGATGATCTTAGGCGGGACGCCGATGAGTTAGCCGCTAACCACGCAGACGTTAAAAAACGCGCACTAGCTAAGCTCTCCAATGTTGAGAAAATAGCGTTGGGCATAAAGGAGCCATAAAAGGAAAAATGCGAGATATTCCTTTTAACAGATTATGGTTAAGCGATCCGTACAGCTTTAGGGGTCACGGATGCGTTATATATTTGTATCAAGACATTCTCAAATCAGGCAAGCTTAGCAGTCGCGTTTATGAACTAAGGGTTCCTGCTACACATTTGAACAAATGTGATTTGTGTGGTCGGCTTGGTGTTCCGAAGATTGTTTCAGATCGTGGATACTATTTTTGGGGCAGATATAAGCACTGGAAGCATTGGCATATAAGAAGCTGTCTTTGCATGGGATGCTCTAACAAAATCCGGCCGATGTTTGAATTGTATGATCAGCTTGAAGCCTTACAGAAAACAGCGAACGCATTAAAACGTGGAGATTACCGACCAGTGCCAGAAATGAAAGCGCGCAAGACCACAGCCGACCTCAGGGAAATATTGTTCCAGACAATGGAAAGGGTGGCGGCTGGAGAAATAGATCCAAAGGAAGCCAGGGAGGTTTCTAACCTAGCAACTAGGATCATAGACTCTGCGCGACTAGAGTTGGACTATTCCCAAACATTGTCAAGGCTAGACAGAGACGGTCAAGATATTGCCACAGGCCCGGTTTTATTGACCGATCAACAAAATTAGAAGGTGCTCAAAGCTGGGGCACGAAATCAACGCCTAACACAGTACTGTATGCATTAACGGCACTATTTGACTATTGTATAAGAAGTGGAAAGTCTATATAATTCAACGTGATCGGTAGTAACGGGCGCGATCTTGCCAAGGTTGAGGTCGCGAGTTCGAATCTCGTTTCCCGC
>CALBVI010000327.1 GCA_937969395.1 uncultured Spongiibacteraceae bacterium
TACGTTATACGATAAATTACGTCAAGGCTGGTACTGCCCCGCCCACTCTAACACTTCGTCGTAGTTGCCGGTAAATACAACGCGCTGCTGTTTTTTCTCTAATTGATAGAGATACATGGGGTCGTAGTAATCCACCAGTAAAGTTTCTATCCAAGACTCATGCGAGGAAACATCACCTGTTGCTAACTGCTGATCTAAGGCCGCAGCCATCACCGCCTGTAATTGCTGGTAACGCTCACCACCCAAACGCTTACGAATACGAAATAAACTCGCCAATAATTCTCGGCTATAATTTTCATAACCACTAGTAGCATCTGCAGCTATATGCTCTTGCGCCATTTCAATCACATATTCTTGTAGAATACGTTGCACTCGAAAACCCAATGACATTTCAACAACCGCCACCGGCGCCTGCACCATGGTATCCCAAACATTTAGTGGAATACTGGAAGGTCCAATCATACGACTTTCATCTTCAAAAAATATTGTCGCTTGATGACCTACCCGTTTTTTTAACAGATCAATCGCCAAGCGATTTTCAAAATTTACTTGGCATGGTGGTTCGTCTACACGGCGACCAAAACTAGAACCTCGATGATGAGCGAAACCTTCTAAATCGACACCACCTGCAAGCGCATTAATAAGAGGGGTTTTTGCCGTACCGGTTTTACCTCCAATAATCACCATCGGTGATTGTGCGGTAGTTTCAAATTCATCTAATAACACATGACGCAAGGCCTTATAGCCACCCGGTATTAATGGAATATCAACACCCTCCTCTTTCATCCACTGCTGGGTCAAATTAGAGCGCATACCGCCGCGCCAACAATATAAATGCGCACCGGGATTAGCTTTAGCAAACTGGCACCAAGCATCGAGCCGCTGTTTCTTGACTGGGCCAGAAACTAACTCATGCCCTAATTCAATGGCTTTCGCCTGCCCCTGTTCTTTATAGCAAGTACCGATGATATCCCGCTCATAGGTATTTAAAATAGCTCGATTAAATGAAGTTGGGAAAGTACCTTTGGAAAATTCAATTTCAGCACGCACATCAAGAAATGGTGTATCGTTTAAAAACAAACTTCTAAAATCTTCTGGTGATGCGGCTAAACCACTCATAAAACTGCCAATTATTATCGTTAAGTATATTTAATGATTAAACAATATTGAAACCGTTGATCGCAGATTTTCAACTAATTCTTTTTTTCCAGAGTAGTTAAAACCCCTCACTACAGAGACTATTGTTTGAGACTGTAAAATAACCTGCACTAATACTTGCACTTGATTTGACGCTAATTTTTCAACATCGTTAAAATGGTTAGTGGCAAAAAAAGAAGCAACAAATTTTGACAGCGCCATTCGGCAGGTTTCTAATTGCCGATAACCTTCAACAAAGGCCTGCACATCCAAATAATCTTGTTCCGATAATTTACTAGATGCTGAATTGTTTTCATTCTTCAACAATAACACAACTAACTCAGCTTCTAACTGTTGATACATCAACGGTAATTCATAATATAACTGTTCTAAAAACCTTGGATGTAAATCAGCTAGTAATTTATTACCACCAAGCGACAACGCAGAAAGCATTACCACCGAGTGACAACCGCTGCTGGCATCGCGACTGACACCTAAACGTACAGGCTGGAGCTGTAGATTTTTCCAAAAGGCAACAACATCATCAGTGGCGGCAAAGCTGGTACCAATAAAATCAACACGCTTATCCCTAGCGGCATTCACAATCTCGTTGATTAATTGTTGTCCAAGGCCTCGTCGCTGCGCAGAAGGATGTACAGCTATGCGCATCACGCGCTGATAACGCATTAGAGGCGCTTGTTGAAAGCCACTATGGCACGCTAAGGTTTGCGGTATTAAATGACCTCGGGGACGGCGTTCACCACGCCAAATGGCTGCGGATAAATTTTCGTCCAGGCCACCTTCAGCGGCTACTAACGCAGCAGCCACAACTAAACCCTGATAACGCGTCACCCAAACACTGACATTCGGACCATCTAACAGATTACGCAAATCATCAGGACTGGTTTGATAATGCGCCTGTACTAATAAACCAAACAATGAAGTTAACAGTTCTTTATCACTTAAAAGTTCATCGCGATTTAAGCATTCTATGACGCAGTGTGAACTTTCTACAGCCTTGATTTTTTTATCGCCAACTGGATTAACTTTTAGTAATAAAGCGTCAGACAACCAACGTTCAACAGGGTCATCATCCGCCCAACGAATAGCTGTCGATAGCGTTAATGATTTCCACTGTGGTGTTGTCTCATTCAGCGTTTTACGGAAACGTATATCGAAACCACGACCAGTGCCTTCGTATCCGTGTACCGTACTGGAAAAAACAATGCGATTAAAACGCGTTAATAATTGCGTCAACATTGGGGCGGGAATAGCAGCGGCCTCATCTATAAGCAATAAGTCGGCGCTATAATCATTACAAATCAAGTCATCAACGGCCACAAACAATAGTTCTGATGAAGGTATAGTTAAATGATTTTTTTGATAAGTACTGTCTAACAATTCTGCAGCGCGTTCAAACGTGGCCTGTACCGCCTCAATTTTCGGAGCGGTAATAATGATTTTTTTATTACCGCCTTTTAATATTTTTGCACTCGCAATACCTAACGCCGAAGATTTACCACGACCTCGATCAGCTGTTATCACCAACGGTCTATGCGGCCGGCTGTTACTGAGCTTAACAATGGCATCAACGGCGAGTTGTTGATCTTCTGTTA
>CALBVI010000328.1 GCA_937969395.1 uncultured Spongiibacteraceae bacterium
TAATTGCCACAAGTAAAAACTACTGATGATCAATTCACTAAAAAATGCATTGCCAGATTATTTAGATCTCATTCGATTTAATCGTCCTGTCGGTACTTATTTGGTTTTGTGGCCAACGCTATGGGCGCTTTGGTTAGCCGCCGAGGGCATGCCTGACATCCATTTGCTGATCATTTTTAGCCTCGGCACTTTTCTTATGCGCTCCGCCGGTTGCGCGATTAATGACTTCGCCGATCGCAACATCGATGGCCATGTAAAACGCACCGCCAACCGCCCTATCGCAGCAGGCCGCATTACACCTAAACAGGCCTTAATTTTTTGCGCTGCACTCTGTGTTATCGCTTTTATCCTAGTGCTGTTTACTAATCTAAAAACCATTTTGCTTTCTATAGGCGCTGTCGCATTAGCCGGCTGCTACCCTTTTATGAAACGCTACACTTATTTTCCACAAGTTATTTTAGGCGCCGCTTTTTCATGGAGCATCCCCATGGCCTTCGCCGCGCAGCGCAATGAGTTGCCTCCAACGTTATGGGTGATTTTCAGCGCCGTTGTTTTGTGGACGGTAGTTTACGATACCTTTTATGCCATGGTAGATCGCGATGATGATTTAAAAATCGGGGTAAAATCCACTGCTATATTATTCGGCAGTGACGACAAAATTATCACCGGATTTCTACAGGCATCGGTGATTTTTATTTTCGTCTTAATTGGCAATCAATTTGAGTTAGGCTATTGGTACTATATCGCCGTTATCGGTGCGGCATTGTTATTTGTCTATCAACAATATCTTATTCGACACCGTAACCGCGACGACTGCTTTAAAGCCTTCCTCAACAACCAATGGGTTGGTGCTATTATTTTTGCCGGCATCTTTCTGCATTATTTTTTTCAGCCTGCTGTCGTTATAGCACAATAGTTATAACGCAATAATCACAGCGCAATAGAGAAAAAATTTCATGCAGGTATCTTTTATCAATAGCATTGACGCAATTACCAGCGCGGAATGGAATGCAATAGCCGGTACCGACTATCCCTTTACTCGACATGAATTTTTACAGGCACTTGAAGATAGCGGTGCGACGACTCGCAATTCCGGCTGGCAAGCTCATCATTTATTAATTCACAATGATAGCGGCGAGCTTATCGCATTAATGCCGCTGTACTTAAAATATCACTCTTATGGCGAATACATTTTTGACTGGGCGTGGGCCGATGCCTATCAACGCCACAATATTGCGTATTATCCAAAATTATTGAGCGCGATCCCCTACACACCAGCCACGGGACCGCGACTGTGTTTTGAACAAAATAGTAATCAAGAAGCAATCACGCAATTCGCAATGGCAGCGGTCATTAATGAAGCCAAAGAGAAAAATATTTCATCAGTGCATGTTTTGTTTTCTGAGCAATCGCAAAACCAGCAATTACAGCAACTCGGCTTGAACACTCGCTTGAGCTCACAGTTTCATTGGTTTAATAAAGATTACCAAGACTTTAATGACTTCCTCGCTGACTTTAGTTCGCGTAAACGAAAAAATCTCAATAAAGAACGTCGCGCTATTGAGCAACAGAATTTGCGCTTAGAGCTTATTGAAGGACCAGATATTTCAGCTGACGTATGGGAAAAATTTTATTATTTTTATCAATTAACCTATGCCAAACGCAGCGGTCATGGCGGCTACTTAGAACAAGCGTTCTTTGAACAAATTGCTAAAACAATGGCCGAGCATTTAGTGCTGGTATTGGCCTATGATGAGAATAATCAAATGATTGCTGGCGCATTAAACTTTCGTTCCAGCGATACATTGTATGGACGCTATTGGGGCTGCACAGAAGAGAAAGAATTTTTACACTTTGAAGCTTGCTACTACCAAGGTATTGAATACTGTATCGCTAATGGTTTAAAGCGTTTTGACCCTGGTGCTCAAGGAGAACATAAAATACAACGTGGGTTCACACCGATAACAACTTACTCTAATCATTGGATTTTAGATCCAAAATTTAGCCAAGCTATCAACGATTTTTTACAGCAAGACAATAACCATACAAAAGAATATATTAAACAAGTCAGCGAATTATTACCGTTTAAAAAGTTATAAAATCATTGTATAAATATTTAAGCATTTTCAGGGCAGCTCGCCGACTTCCACTCTCCCGTCGTCGTAATTTTATTTTGCCCTAATCCGCCCATATTAGTACTAACAGCTGTTTCATGATGCTTTGAATCAATTACCTTTGTACTGACTGTTGTCGTATGCCCATCACAGGCAAGAATACCGTCAAATTCTAGGCTTGTTGTTTTAATCACCTGCAGGTCACAATTTTCAGTACCATCATAATTGCTTAAGGACTCCTTAATCTGAGCTTCCATATTTTTAAATGTAGCTTCAGTCACGCATTGTTTAACGACCGGCAGATTGATTTTATCTTTCATCATCTCGTTGATAGCTGTTCGCTGAGCCTCAGGGAGGTTAGCTAACATTTTGGTCATTATTTCATTGGCTTCAATTTTAGTCGTTGTTTCCCAATAACCCAGTTCCATATTTAATGGGACCAATTCAGCATCAGCCCTTATGTTCCAGGCTGTCACTATTAAAAAAATAACAATTAGGTTTTTCATCTATATTTACTCTAAAATTTATAAGCTAATTAAATGTTTTCTGGGCAAGTAGACGATCTCCACTCACCAACAGTACTAATCTCATTTTGACCTATACCACCCATATTCGTAACTAGCTTCGATTCATGGCGTTTCGAATTAATCACTGTTGTGGTTATCGTAGTTGAGTTCCCCTCACAGGAAAAAACACCACTAAACACTTTGCTTGTACTTGTAACGACTTCAAGATCACAGTTTAGTTCTTCATGACCGCTTAGTGATTCTTTAAGCTTTGACTCCATGTTTTCAAATGTTTCTTTAGTAACACATTGTTTAGTAACAGGGAGCTTCATTTTGCTTTCCATCATTGCGCGAACTGCCTCCCTCTGTTCTTCAGGTATATTAGCCAACATAGTCGCCATCATCTCACTAGCATCTATTTTAGTTGTAGTTTCCCAATACCCCAACTCCATATCTAAGGGAACAAAATCCACATCGGCGTTAACATGACCAATTAGAACCACCAAGAAACCTGCAATTAATTTCTTCATTTTTGTTCATCCTATATATTGTTAAATTGCTTGTTATTTAATAAGCAATATTAACTATAATTTATTCCAAACTAAAAACCGGTTATTAGCAGGCATAGTGCAATCCTCTAATAATGTTAGCCCTGCTTGTTCCGCTAAATTATTAACTGCTTCAAAATCTCTGATACCACTTTTTGAGTTGCGATTCTTTAACCACTGTTCAAAATTAGCATTACTTTCACTCGTAAAGTTTCCGTTATAATTAAACGGACCATAGATAGCTAAAACTCCACTATCATTTAATACTTTTTCTACAGCAGAGAAAAAATGTTCTACCT
>CALBVI010000329.1 GCA_937969395.1 uncultured Spongiibacteraceae bacterium
GCCAACGAGAATAACAAAGCACTTGGTGAAATGTAAGATAAAAAATACCTTGAATTACCTACCAAGAATTAAAAAAGCAATAGCGATAATCAATTCAAAAGTTTATAGTCAAAATCTACGTTATTAACTCATCAAACCTATAAACCAAGGACAATTCCATGCTAATCGGCCCTAACACTGTCGTTAATTTCTCTTACACACTCACCAGCGAACAAGGTGATATTATTGATCAGTCTCCTGAAGGCGAATCAATGTCTTACCTCCATGGTACGAGCAGTATTATTCCTGGACTAGAAAACGAATTAATCGGTAAAACCGCAGGCAGTGAATTTGACGTTACTGTTAAGCCTGAAGACGGCTATGGCGAGCGCATTGAAGAAATGGTGCAAAAGATGCCACGCAGTACTTTCCCTGCTGATGCTGAAATTGAGCTAGGTATGCAATTTGGTGCTGAAACCGCACAGGGGCAAGTCACTGTTGTCGTCACCGAGATTGAAGATGACTTTGTTACTGTTGATGGCAACCACCCTTTAGTTGGCATGACTTTACGCTTTGTTGGCAAAGTAGAAGGCGTTCGTGAAGCAACCGCGGAAGAATTAGACCACGGCCACGCCCACTAACTATTTAATGACGTTTTGCAAAAGGCCCGATAATGCCTGACAACTCACCACCAAACATAGCCCGAAAACGCCCCCTAGAGGGCATTCGCGTTATTGAATTGGGCCAGTTGTTGGCCGGCCCTTTTGCAGGTTCAATGCTGGCTTATTTTGGCGCTGAAGTTATAAAAATCGAAACACCCACTGGTGGCGATCCGATTCGCAGCTGGCGCGAAGTACAAAACGGCACATCACTTTGGTGGCACAGTATCGGCCGCAATAAAAAGTCCGTTACCATTGACCTCAAAACTGAACAGGGCCGTAATTTAGCGAGGCAATTAATTGATACTGCAGATGTATTGATAGAAAACTTTCGCCCCGGCGTCATGGAAACATGGGGCCTAGGGCCTGACGATATTAAGCAAACCAACCCCAGTCTGATTTACACCCGCATTTCTGGTTATGGACAAGATGGACCCAATGCCAGCAAACCTGGTTACGCCTCTGTTTGCGAAGGCTATAGCGGCTTTCGCTATGTTAACGGCTTTGAAAACCAAGCTCCGGTAAGACCTAATTTAAGTATTGGCGACAGCATCGCAGGACTTCATGCAACACTCGGTATTGCCTTAGCTATAATTGAACGTAATAACAATCAGACTAATGAGGGACAAGTCATTGATGTCGCTCTATATGAGTCGATGTTTAATTTAATGGAAGCCGTCATCCCTGAGTACGACGGTGCCGGAGTTATACGGCAACCTGCCGGAACAACGGTTACCGGTATTGTGCCGACGAACACCTATCGCTGCCGAGACAATAAATATGTGGTTATTGGCGGCAATGGTGACGCTATTTTCAAGCGACTAATGATCGCAGCTGGCCAGCCCGATATGGCTGCCGATCCACTACTGGCACATAACGCCGGTCGCGTTAAACAGGAACAGGCCATTGATAAAGCACTCGCTGACTGGTGTTTGGCAAATAATCAGCAAGCCATTATCGACATACTCGAGGCTGAAAGAGTGCCCGTCGGCCCCATATATAACGCCGAGGACATGCTAAACGACCCTCACTATCAGGCGCGAGGTATGTTTGAGCAGGTTGAAATCGATGGCAAACCGCTAAAAATACCTGCCATGCTTCCCAAGCTCACCAGTACCCCCGGCAAAACTTCATGGCCCGGCCCCACCCTTGGCAGCCATAATGATGAAATATTTAAAGACCTTTTAGGCTTAACTGACGAGCACTTATCAAGACTAAAAACCGACCAAATCATCTCTTAAGCAATGCAAAAGCCGCTATTAAAAGAATAAAAGCTATCAATTAGCTTGTTTATAGCCTTTTAGTAAAAACCTCGGTATTAGTTCTCTTTGCGACAAATACTGATTAACATTTGTTCAAGAATGCCTCTATACTCCATTGCATACACTCAAAACGTACGTGATCCACGCACCATTTTTTCTACTGGAGAAAGACAATGGAAATCCAAAGCCTAAATACTGCACCGCAGAGCTCGCCTCCAGCACCGCGAGATCCCGCCCAGCAGGAACAGCAAGAACAAGCCAATGTCACTAGCTCACCCGTAGAAGCACCGCAGCGTTTAGAACAAGAAAGTTTCGTCAAAAACCAAAATGAACAGCCCTCCGAACAAGAACTATCTCAGCAGCAAAATCTAAAGCCGGCAACTGACCAGCAACGCCAGCTTCAAGATCAAGTCAATCAAGCGACGCAACCAAAAAGCGAACCTATTTTTGAAGGTCAAGCCTAAGCTATTATTACGGCTCAGCTATAACCGATTGATTAAAAAGCTCTCGATAAAGAAGGAAAAACTTCTCGCTACTCAATAGAATTTCCCAGCAACATTGCCACAAACGTTTCTCGATCAGTGGATTCAACAGAACGGCTTGTAATATATTTTGCATGCTGATTATTGCTCGCCCCCTGCAACAAAGTAATTCCCCACAAGGGTTTTATATGATGAGGCACCTGAGAATATCGCACATCGACAATACGAAATTTATCATTCGGATCTAAAGCAATAAACCCCATAGAAAACCAACGAAAACGCTCAATATCAATAGCCTGCTGTGACTCTTTATCTAGCCATGGCATGTCTTTATCTATATCAAATTTTCGAATACTCGAACCCTGATAAAGTTTTTTAGCTAAGCCTGCTCTTATCCCATCCACATAAAACTGTTGCTGATATTCGTAAACCACTTTCCACAACACAATATTACCAAAACTGGGTTTAGCCATAATAACGCTAGGCTGATGCCCTCTAGCGGCGGCAACATCAGCAGCTAATTGCGTTACTCTATATTTTTGCACTAAGCCTAAGCAGGGATACGCCAACACCCAAACCAATGCAATCCTTGCGAATAAGATCGATTTTTTTCGAGCCGCTAAAACAACCAAAAACAAGATCGGCAAGGTATAGAGCGGATCAATGATCGACATAATATTCCAAGCAATCCGCTCATCCGACATGGGCCAAAACAACTGCGTACCATAACTAGTACATGCATCTATTAATGCATGTGTTGCATAACCTAAGGTGCAATAAAATGTACTTTGCCGCAATGATAGCGACCAACGACGACCGAATAAAAGCTGCAAAAAAATCGCGCAAAGAAAACCGCCGACAGGAATAAAAATAAATGAGTGAGTAAACTGACGATGATATTCGAGAAATAACAACGAGTCAGTGCCCGAGCGAATAAAGGTATCTAAATCAGCGGCCAAGCCCGAAATAAAACCACACAATGTTGCAAGCAACACTTTTTTACTATTACTTGAAGCCTGAGAGAATGATGCGCCAACAACAGCCTGTGTTAATGGATCCATTTTTTATTTGTTACCTTTTTTTATTATCCATAACGCAAGCCAATAACATAGGGCTTAAAATAATTAAATTGCTACCCTGCAACCACACCAAATAAATCGCCCACTAACGCTGTTATTAACATCGCCAAGGCTCCCCAGAAAACCACTCGGGTACCACCTCTCAATACAGACGCCCCTCCTGCTCGTGCTGCCGCCATACCGAGTACCGCAAGAAAAATAAGCGAAGCACAAGCAACAGCAGTGATTACATTTTCTCCTGCCGCTAAATAACTGGCCAATAAGGGTAATGCAGCTCCGGTACTGAAGCTTAAGGCCGACGTCGACGCTGCGAGTAGCGGTCTGGCGCTGCTAGTATCGGTAATACCTAATTCATCACGAGCATGGGCAGCTAAGGCATTATGTTCGGTTAATCTTCTCGCCACCTGATAAGCTAAATCTACATCTAATCCACGCTCAATATAAATGGACGTTAGCTCATCGATTTCAAACTCGGGGTTTTCTTCTAAGTGCCGCAATTCTAATTTAAGCTCGGCCTGCTCTGTATCCGCTTGCGAGGCAACAGAAACATACTCTCCCGCTGCCATCGACATTGTACCTGCCACTAGTCCCGCCACACCGGCCAATAAAATATTATCTAAGCCGGCACCGGCTGCGGCAACACCAATAATGATACTTGCCGTAGAAACAATGCCATCATTTGCTCCCAACACTGCAGCGCGTAACCAAGCAATACGATGAACTTTGTGTGCATCATTTGGATTTGTCATTACCCTTACAACCTTTTATTAAATTTTATCAACGCCGAAAACGAAAACTGCCTACAGAATTAATTACAAAAAGCTTTTATCTAGCTGACGCTTTAACCAAGGGAGCGAACTGCCACCAGCATTGGTCTGCGTCAATTCAATAGCTAATTCAGCAGCAACACACAGCTGATTCATATCAATACCAGTAGTAAAACCCATACTGCTAAACAGTACCGCCAAGTCTTCCGTTGCAACATTACCTGTCGCTCCTGGCGCAAACGGGCAGCCCCCTAAACCAGCAATTGAGCCATCAAAGTATCGAATACCGGTCTCAACCGCCGCATAGGCATTAGCGATTCCAAAACCACGTGTATCATGAAAATGCGCACCTAAAGCTTTATCGCCAAACTCTGTAGTTAGCTTTTTAAATAACGATGACACCTCAGCAGGATTAGCTGCGCCAATAGTATCAGCAATAACGACTCGACTAGCTCCGGCTGACAAAAATTGCTCAGCCATATCAATCACTACAGTTTCATCGATTAAACCCTCAAAGGGACAATGCCAGGCCGTCGCAATATAGGGAACAGTATCTACATCGTCGCTGCACCCCGCCGAAATAAGCTCCAAACTTAAGACCATTGCCTGTGCATTGGTTTTGCGGATATTCGCTTCATTCATTGAATTACTGGCAGCAATAGGAAGGTTAACAACTCTAAGACCCGTAGCTTTTGCCAATTCATAACCTTTACGGTTAGCGACTAGTGCAGAAAGCCTTTTTTCGATTTGACGACCACTAGCTTTTTCTAAACTGTCATCAACTACCGACGACCCAAGCAATCTCGAAAACACACTGTCAGTACCTGCCATAGCTGGCACCGCTTTAGGAGAAACAAAACTGCCTACCTCAATCGCCGGTATACCTGCAGCTACCAATGCCGCTATTAACTGTAAGCGCTGCTCTACGGTTAAAATGTGCGATTGATTTTGCAAACCATCGCGAGGGCCAACATCATTAATGGTTATAAATTCTGACATATTATCCTTAGTGACCAGGTCAGCCCAACGATACTACTGACCTACATCAACACCCCAGCGCTTAACCTCACCTGCATCAATACCCACTAAATCCAACACTCGACC
>CALBVI010000330.1 GCA_937969395.1 uncultured Spongiibacteraceae bacterium
CTTATTCTTAAATTAACCCATGCAGTAAAAATAGCTGACGACGTTAAATATTGAAAAATGAATTTCCAATAACCTTGAATCGACAGCAGAGGTTTTTTACTGCATAGCATTAAGATCAATGAGTTCACAAATCAACGCCGGGACGCGCCTTAACACCAGCTCTAAAAGCGTGTTTAATGTCTTTTACTTCAGAGACTGTGTCGGCAATATCACGAATAGCAGTACCGCCACCGCGACCGGTAACGATAACACTTTGCTCGACAGGACGATTTTTAATCGCTGTCATAATCATGTCTTCATCTAAATATTTATAAGCCAACATATAAGTAATTTCGTCGAGTACCACCAAACGCAGTGACTCATCTTTTAGCATGCGTGCTGATTCTTTCCATGTGGCTTCTGCGGCGGCAATATCGCCTTCTCGGTCTTGGGTGTTCCAAGTAAAACCAGTACCCATTTGATAAAAATCAACTTCTGGAAATTTATCACGGATAAAGATTTCTTCACCGGATAGTTGTACGCCTTTAATAAATTGCACGACGCCAACTTTATGGCCATAGCCAAGGCTACGCATAACCATGCCAAAAGCCGAGCTAGATTTTCCTTTGCCGTCACCAGTTAACAAAATAACCACGCCGCGCTCAATATCGGCTTTTTCGATTTTGTCATCGACTTTAGCTTTTTGCTTTTCCATGCTTTTTTTATGGCGAGTATTTTTATCTGTCATGGAGCACCTTTATATATAAAATTTATAGAACGTAGACGATAAATAAATATAAAAAGGGCACGGTTAGTGCCCTTGATTCAACGATTAGCTATAGGTTACAGCGAATAGGTTAAGGTAACAAACCAATTAAAACCATCTTGGTTGTAACCGAGGTTGGTTTGATAATCTTTATCAAAGACATTGTTAAGCTTAACTTGGGCTTTAAAATCATCGGTGATTTGATGAGCTATACGCAAATTAACTAAGCCAAATCCTGCAGTCCCTGTTGTATTGGCAGCATCTTTATAGCGTTCACTAGAGGCTTTCCAGCTAATACCAAAGTCCGTTTTATTAAAACTTTTGTCTAGTTCAATAGCGGCGCTTTTCTCTGGGCGTTTAACCAAGGTGTACCCTGTTTCCGTATCTTCGGGTTGATTGTAGTTAATTGAGCCGCGTAATTTCCAGCCCGACATTTCAGTACTCGCAGCTAACTCGATACCTTTAATCTCAACGGAGGCAATATTGGTTGGCGTATAAGCAAATGTTTCATCGGGCGCCCAATCGATTAAGTTATCGATGTCGTTACGATAAATATTGGCGGACCACTGAAGATTGTCGTATGTGCCACGTAATTCTAATTCGTAATTCTTAGAGCTTTCTGGGACTAAATCAGGATTGCCATAGCTGTATGCGCCAATGGGCCAGTAGAGGTCATTAAATGTAGGTGCTTTAAAACCTTCACCGTAGGATAAGATGACTTTGTGCTGTTCGTTGATCGCATAACCGGCAGCAATGTTAGCTGTCGTGGTTGTGCCGAACTCTTCGTTATCATCCTCACGTAACCCTAGCTGTATATCAAGCTGGTTAAGGTTGGCTTGATAGGCGGCAAAAATTGCGGTGTTATCACGGCTTTCAACTGGAGTGCCTGAGCGATCGGTATAGTCAGTGGTTGATTCAACTTGGTCATCATAGTATTCAATGCCTAAGCTCAATACATGATTAGCATTGAAAGAAATATCATTCTGCCAAAGTATAGAGTCGCGAGTTGTTTCAAAATCGCTAGCGCTTTCATTGGCAATATCCTCATGATCTCGTTGATTGCTTTCATCAATTGAGTTGCCAAGCATGATGGTTGTTGCCCAAAAGTCAGCAATAATATCGCGGTTATAGCTGAGGCTAGCCGTTTGCACTAAGTGTTTACTGTAAGGGCTGCTGGCGCTAAAAGTACCGTCGTGCTCTTCATCGCTATCGCTGTAAAGAAAGCTAAACGCTAGGCTGCTGTCGTCAGCAAATTCATGACCAAAACTTAATGACGCTGCGGTATTTTGATAGCCGTCATCATCATCATTGGGTGGGGTGATATCTTGATATGAATCAAAGCCTCTGGTATCAAATGTCGAGACATTGACCGCATAGTTAGTATTGCCTGATTTACCCCGTGTACCAGCAGCTAGTTGCCAGCTATTGTTGCTGCCTGCACCTGTGCGAATATAAGTGCCAGCTGAGTTTTTACCGTTTTTAGTAAAAATTTGGATAACACCACCAATCGCTTCTGAACCATAAAGTGTTGAGCGTGGTCCTCTAACAATTTCGATACGTTCAATTTGTTCAGGGTCTAAAAACTGGATAGCGGTTTCGCCTAAAGTTGCACTGCTAAAGCGTTGGCCGTCGACGAGAAATAAGGTGTGATCATTGTTAGTACCGCGCATAAAAATGCTGGTTGATGATCCCTTAGAGCCATCTTGAGAGACAACAATACCCGGCACTTGTGCGAGTAATTCTGCTATATCTTTCGCTTGAGCACGCTCAATATCTTCGCGGGTCATAACAAATACGGGAGCTAAAGTGTCGTCTAGTTTTTGCTCTATGCGGCTAGCAGTAATAATGGTGGTTTCCATTTCGGCTGCTTGCGCTACAAAAACAGGTGACAGTAGCAGCGTGAATAAGCTGCTAAGTAATAGGGCTTGATGTAACTTAGCCTGACTTAATAAAGGGTGTTTCATTGTGGTTCCTCAATGCATAAAAATAAAAGTTGCGATTGAGGGAGGGTAAAGCAGGAGGTAATGATTAAATAAAAGTGAATTTAGAAAACCAATTACGCCCGACGACGCCCTCCGCATCATCGTGGTTCATCTTTTAAAAAAGATGAGCTGCAAAAGGCTGGTATCGGGCTGCTGATTTTGATTCGCTAATTTTATATAGCCGTGAGCTTATAAAATTAAGTCGTAAAATCAGTTACCGTTGCGGGGGCAGCGTCGGACTGGTAGCGGCTTTATTGTTAATTGCCATTACGTCACCGGACTTCCCATTTAAGTGATTGATACAAAGCAATCACCACCTGCTACAGACGAGCGCACTCTAGGGTTGTGGCAGTGTAAAGTCAAGGGGCTTTGTATTGCGATAATAGTGTTGTCGTTATGCTGTAATAACCACATAAATGGCATGAGATTTAACGTTTGCTGGTGTTGGAGGGTGATTGGTGAAAAGACTCGCAAGAGTGAATAGATTTAAAAATGTAGGCCGCAGCTAATTAACGCCGTGACTTCAATGATTTCAGTCGCTGCGCCTGCAGTATCGCCAGTAGCACCACCTATGCGCTGCAACATGAGGCGTCGTAATAGATAAAGTACTAAGGCGCTGATAACAATCACAAAAAGGACTTTTAACGGTTGGCCTAACAATAGAGTACAAAGCACAAGCGCTATCAATACGCTGCGGTGAGCAAGTGTAGAGCCATGCTCTATAAAGCTGTTGGCAATCCCGCTGGGTTGCACGTAAGGCGTATAAAAAAAGTTGCCGCGAATAAATAATAAGGCAGCGATGGATCGACCAAGTATCGGTGCAAGTATTAAAGCCATCCATTGCTGTTGCTCAATAATGGCGGTGAGAGCAGCGAATTTAAGGATTAAAATACAGCTAACTGCGACTAAGCCGCCACTACCGCAGCGCGAGTCATGCATGATTTCTAACGTGCGATCAACGGTGCTAGCACCGGCTAGCCAGCCGTCTGCGCTATCAGCTAAGCCATCAAGATGAAGTCCGCCCGTTATGGCCGCCCAAAATGCTGTTAGTATCGCCGCTAATACCAATGACGTTAAGCTAGTAGAAAAAATAACAGCGAGCGCAACTAAGAGCAGACCAATAACGAAACCGACAAGGGGAAACATCACTAAGGATCGACCTTGATCTTCGGGTTCAATGTTATCAAGTGTTGGCATAGGTATGCGGGTTAAAAATATAAAAGCGGTTGCCAGTGCTTTGGACCATTTTGTCATAAGGTTTAACTTATTTTTGTTCTGGGAATATCGTACTGTTTTAAATATTGTTTCTGTTGTCAGTATTAGTGTGGATTATGAAAAACTAACTGCGGCCATGAGTCTTCACCGGCATGATGATGTATTTTGACTCGGCTCATGCTGGCATAAGGTACTTGAAAGCGTGATAACGATGAGAGTGGCGCTTGTAAAATACCTCCTAGTAGCGCTCGAATAACACCACCGTGACAGATCAACAAAATATGTTGGCCGCTATACTGGTCGACTAAGGCATGCCAGGCTTCGGTAATTCGCGCTGAAAAATCCTGAATATTTTCACCGTTGGGAGGGCTGTATTGCTGCGGTTTTTTCCAGATATTAGTAAACAGCTTAGGGTTTTCTGCTTGTAACTCATTTAAGTCTCGACCATCCCAATCACCAAAATTCATTTCTAAAAAACCGTGATCAATTGAGATCGGGGTACCATGTTGTTGTTGTAGGTGGTCGGCAAATTTTGAGCAGCGCTGTAGTGGCGAACTAATAAGTTGCTGCCATGGCGCAGTAGAATTGCTTGCTTCAATATTTTCATGCTGAGCAATATAAGGGGCTACTCGCTCTTCCATTTGCGCAAAACCCATATCAGAAAGTGGTACGTCAATACGGCCGCGTAAAATATCATCAGCCTGCGTTCTTCCGTGTCGCAAGATATCAATGGTAGTAACGGAGGTTGATGGCATTGTGCTCTCTATTTATGTGGGTAAAGACTGTTGTTTTGTTAGTTGATATTTTAACGGGCTATTTAGTTGGCGGTGCTTACTTGAGCGCTGTCAAACGTTGCCATTTCATTATGTAAGGCGCAGGCCAATTTTAATAACGGTACTGCCATGGCGGCGCCACTCGCTTCACCGAGTCGCATTTGTAATTGTAGCAGAGGTATTTTATTTAAGGCTTTTACTATTGCCTTATGGCCTGGCTCGGCAGATTGATGACCTAGCAGTAACCATGGATGAATGTCTGGGTTTATGCGCACGGCAGTTAGTGCGGCAACGGAAGCAATAAAACCATCTACCATCATCGCCACACCTAATTGCGCACCTCTTAGATAAGCGCCGACTAAGGCGGCAATCTCAAACCCGCCGACTTGTTGTAATACTTTTAACGGTTCGGCTGATGTAGCGTTAATGTTTGATTGATCTAGTTGATGATACCGGAGTGCCTGTTCAATAATCGATTGCTTATGCTGTTGCCCTGCGGTGTCGATCCCCGTCCCCGGTCCCGTTAACTGGCTGGCAGCTTGCTGCAATAACGCGCAGGCCATTGCTGTGGCAGAGGTGGTATTGGCGATACCCATCTCACCACCAATCCATAAATCACAGTTATTAGCGTTGGCATCGTCAAGGTGTTGTTTACCAATGGCCAGTGCCTGCTCTAATTGTTGCTCGGTCATTGCGTTATGGTTAAGAAAATTTTCAGTACCTGCGGCAACACGCGCAGATTCAACATTATCAATGCTTTCAAGTTCGGTTACTGTACCGACATTGCAAACGCGGAGTTGCGCGTTGAGTTGCGTTGCTAATACTGCGATGGCTGCACCGCCACTAGCAAAGTTACGAACCATTTCAGCGGTAACGGCTTGCGGAAAAGCCGAAACGTTTTCCGCAGCAATACCGTGGTCTGCAGCAAATATACTGATAGTGATATTGTTGACCTGTGGTGTTTCTCGTTGTTGCAGGCCTGCCAGAGTAATAGCCACTGCTTCTAGTTGGCCCAGTGATCCGGGGGGCTTGGTTAGTTGCTGTTGGTGTTTAAGCGCTGCTTGCTGTGACTTCTCACAAATGGCTTGTGCGGATTGGCTAATCCAACTCATTTTGTATTCCTGTTGCTAACGTTGATTCGGCTTTAATCGCTGGTCTTTAATGCTGACTTTCTAAAGGCTACCATTTTAAAGTGACCCTTTTAAAACTGTCGGTAAACCTGCGGTGGTGAAAATAACGCGGTCGCAAAGTGCAGCTACTTCTTGATGCAGAAAACCGCTTTCATCTACGAAGAGCCGATTGATTTCGCCTAGGGGGACAATGCCCTGGCCGACTTCATTGCTGACAAAAATAATATCACCGGGCAAGGTTTTGAGCGTGTGTAAAAACGCTTGTTTTTCCTCATCCCAATAGCGTGTGCTATGCGACTGATTGTCTATGTTGTCGTTTGTATCCAGATCTTGCGTTAATAAACAGTTAGTGAGCCATAGGGTTAGGCAGTCAACCAGCAGACAGCGATTAGCATTGGCTTGTTGCTGTAAGTGTTGGGCTAATAGCAGCGGTGATTCTACCGTTTGCCAGCTACTAGGGCGGCGTTGGCGATGGTGATGAATACGTTGATCCATTTCTTGATCATTGTGCGCGCTGTTAGCGGTGGCAATATAGATGACTTCTTTATTTGAGGCTTTTGCCAGCTGTTCTGCTAAAGTGCTTTTGCCTGATCTAGCGCCGCCGAGGATTAATTGTTTCATGCTTTGGCTTGTGAACTTATAATAACGAAAGAATTGGCGAGTATAGTCGACTCGCTATTAACAATCATTACGTTCAGAGCCTAATCTGCTCACTAACGTATTTTCCATGAGGAGCTTATTGTATGCCATCGTTCGATATTGTGTCTGAGGTTGATAGTCACGAATTCACCAATGCGGTTGATCAAGCTGGGCGTGTTATTCAAACCCGTTTTGATTTTAGAGGCGTCGAAGCAAAATTTGAGCGCAAGGACTTAACAGTTACTATTTTTGCCGAAGCTGAAATTCAATTGACTCAATTAGAAGATATGCTGCGTGCTGCATTGATCAAATGCAAGATTGAT
>CALBVI010000331.1 GCA_937969395.1 uncultured Spongiibacteraceae bacterium
AGCCATAAACCGATGAATAACCACCTAAAAAAACATCTATTCTTTCAATTAACAGCGGGTCTATAACTGACAGATCAAAGCCACCCCCACGTGAATTGGTAGAATCGTTAACCTTTATGCCATCGATTACTACAACTGTAAAATTAGGCTCGCCACCTCGTAGCGAAATAAATGTCAAACCACCTTCGCCACCCTGCTGAGTTACGTTGACACCAGGTAATGTGCGAAGTAAATGTGTAACCGAACTTGGTTTGATTAATGCAATTTCTTCGTTGGTAACTGATAGCTTTTGTGCCACTTCATCATCATAAGACCTAATTAAAGTGCCATTAACTGTCAAAACCTCAATTTCTTTTTCTTCAGAAAAACGTTCATTTTCAGCGACTGCCAGCTCAGCCGAAAACAATGTAAAACTTAATATAAAACGAAATAACATATGAACTTCATTACTTTTTAAATTTAGTTAATAAAAACATTACTATAATGGATTATTGTTTATAAAAAAGCCGACTTATTTTTCAAACAAGTCGGCAAGGGCCTTATAAGTATAAGGATGGGGTTTACTTCAAACTAATTAGAACTTATATGAAAAACCTGCATAGTAAGTTCTACCACTTGTTGTCACATTATAAATACGGTCAGCCGAGTCAGTGTATTGTTCTTCAGCTTCATCCGTTAAATTTATACCTTCTAAAGTCAACTTAAGATTTTCATTAACTTGATAGAAAGCCGAGAAGTCAACATTGGTTGTCGCATGGAAACCTGTTTCATCTGAATCCGTACTTACACCGTCACCATCTGTGATGTAATCACTGCGATAAACAGAAGATAACCTTGCACCCCAAACATCAGTTTCATAATAAAGCGTGATATTAGAAGTATGCTCCGAAAGTCCTGGGAATGGTTTATTCTGGCTAGTAGTACCACCTTGAATATTCTCAAAGAAGAACTCACCATCAGCATAAGTATAGTTAGTTTGTACACCAAGCTTATCGAAAGGCGCTGGAAGCATTGTGAAGTCCGTCTGGAAAGAGAGTTCTAAACCCTGAATGCTCGTGTCATCACCATTAATCGGACGCTGATACAAGAATAAAGTATCACCATTTTGATCATCGTTAAGTGCACTTAAAGGGAAGCCCGTCTCACTATAGGGTACCTCTGTAGTTTCTGTAACAATGAAGTTTTCAATTTCCTTATAGAACAAACCAATCGCAAGCGCACCAGCATCTGAGAAATACCACTCCAAAGAAGCATCATAGTTCAACGATTCAAAGGGTTGTAAAGCCGGATTACCTGACTGCACTCGTGGATCCGCAGAGATGCCATCACCCGTTTCAACCGTACCACCTAGCGCCAGAGAAGAAAGTCCTGGCCGAGACAGGTTCTTTGCGATACTTCCACGTAATACCCAATCTTCATTGAAGTCCCAGGCAACGTTTAGTGTAGGCAGTATGCCATCGTAGCTTGAGTCAAGTTCGACCTCTGTGAATACATCATTAATCTCAGCAAAACCCGCTGTTGTGATATCGGTCTCATAGTACCTAGCACCAACATTACCTCTAAGCGTGCCATTACCTAAGTCCTGTGACCATTCATATTCCACAAATAACGCTGTAGTTTCTTCCTCAACATCAGAGACGGAATCCTGACGAAGATCATCTATTCCCAGATTCTTATCTACACCGTAGAAATCTAAGCCAGCGTCAACATCTGCACCGATCCAACTTATATCCTTGTGACCATCAAATATAAACATAAGAGAGGGGTCAACAAAATCGCCAGTGACACCCGATCCAATATTATCATCTCGCGTTTGCGCATAATAATTGCTGAACACTTTGTGAGAAATGCCCGCACGTACAATGTTTCTATCATCTAGGCTGTACTCAAGATCTAGCTTGATATTGTCATACTCAGTTTCAATATCCCGCTCATCAATATCAATCTCCCTAAATTCCCAAATGCTTACATCAGTAGGATCGATGTTATAAGTATTTACAGGATCAAAACGCAGTGCTCCACGGTAATCCGTAGTCATCTCAGCACCTTGTAATTCAGTATAGAATTTTTCCTTATCTAAACGGAAATCAGAAGAAGAGTGACCGATCATACCTGATAGCAACAACTGATCAGATAAAATCCATTCTGCAGCCAAGGTATACTGTTCAAAGGTCGTTGTATCTAAATCCTGACGACTTTCAGTACGTAATGTCACATCGGAAAACGAACCATATACAGCCTCGTAACCATCACCATCAGATGCAGGGATAATCTCTAAATCCTCAATGAAACCTAACGCGGTACTACTGCTACCAGCGGTTGGTAAGTGCCATTCATTACGATTATTGGTCAGTTCACTGTATAAAACATCAAAATCGATAGACAGTGTATCACTGGGCTTAAATTGGAAGGCTCCTGTTACACCTAGTCTTTCCTGCTCATTTTCCCAAACGGTATAACGGTTTCCGCGGTTAAAAAAGATTTCGCCATCATCAAGCGCCGTTTGAACATCAGCATCTAAGCCAGTACTAACACCTGAAGCATTGCTGGTAGAACGCTTACGCCAGCGATAACCATTATAACCCTGCTCATTAGTTGCACGCTCACTGTACGAAACCGACACCAACGCGCCAAACGTATCCCAAGTATTGGAGACAACCGCAGCCATACGAGGATCGGTTCCGTCAGTTTGAGAGTTGGTTCCTAACTGCCCACTGATTGCTGCCGTAAAACCATCGTGATCAAATGGCTTAGCCGTGTGTAAGTCTATATTACCGCCAATACCACCCTCATCAGTACTCGCCTGATAGGATTTTCTAACATTGACTTGGTTAAATAGTTCAGAGGCAAAAACATTAAAATCAAAGGCTCTGTTCCGCGAAACAGACCCTCTACTATCCATGGCCGAAGCACTTGTTGCCAAACCCTGCATGCCATTAATATAGACAGTGGTAAAATCTGGTCCCATGCCACGAAGACTTATCTGGCGACCCTCACCGCCTTCTCGAGTAATCGCCACGCCAGGAATACGCTGCATCGCATCAGCTAAATTCAAATCGGGGAAATCGGCAATATCTTCTGCCACGATGCTATCTTGAGAACCTATTGCATTACGCTTAAGTGCACGCGCAGCTTGCAGCGATTCACGATAGCCGTAAATAACAACTTCTTCTAAAGGTGTCTCTGCAGCTTCGTCTTCCTGTGCAAAAACAGCTGATGGCAAAGCCAACGCTGCGGCAACACATAAACTCAAAACTGCTGGTTTACTAACACTACTAGGTATGGGTATATATCTTTTTATCATGGCTTACGCCTCCTAAATTAAAACAACTTTGATTCAACGTTTTTATAAATCATGAAATTGCATAGTAGGCTTACAACATTACGATTTAGTTTCACCATCGATCAGCCTCCCCCTATTATTATAAAAATGATACCGGTGTCTAAATAAATTAAAAATGAACCGAATACTTTTTATTCTTATTTACTATCTACTTTCATTTTTGGGCTCTTGTTACTCAAACCACCCAAACTACAGCATTAGATCAACAAATTACGATACAATAATCGGCCTGACCAATACGAGAACCAACACTATCACCGGACATACCAATATGTCAACACTCAAAAACAACCGTAATTCTGTAACCTATATTAAAACTTTAACATCGAAGCGCAACATGCTTTTCGCATTCAATACCAACAAACCTCAACACTGCAAATAATCACAAGGAATAATCAAAAAGCTTCTTAATATCACCATTTGGCTCAACACTATGCAGCGTTACCTGTACTCTCTCGCTACTCACATTAACACCAGCAAAACCAAAAATACCCCCCTCGGCAAATAACAATTGTCGCTCAGGATAAGCCTCATCTTGCGCAGTAACATAACTGCTATGAACAGAACGCTGCTTACCCGCAGCCCCTGAAACCAACTGCAGTAACGGCTTTTCTCGCTCAATATCCAGATCAGAACAACTGTCCAGATAAACCTCTAAGGTGTGTTCATGACCGGCAAAATACGCATCTGCATATTTGCAAACCGACGGTCGAATCAATGCTCTTATCGACCGAGCCTGTTCAAACTTCCCTCCCCCTGCGGACCAAAAAGGGTGGTGAGCCAATATTATCTTATATTTCGCTTTAGATTGACTAAGTGCCTGCTCTAACCAAGCCACCATATTTTTCTCCCCATTGGTTTGAGGAATAGCAGCAGCTCGCGGCGTTTTGTATTTTTCATGCTCTTTTTCAGAACCATCAGCATTTAAAACTGCATCTTTAACCGAGGTAGAAGCTAGCAACATTTCGGTATCAACAACAAATAACTCAACATCGCCATTAGTACCTGGCGGAATAGCCCTATAAAAGAAGTCATTCATATAATACATAGAGTGTTGGCGCATATAATCTATCTGCGCCATCGCACCGGCACGAGATGTATGCCAGTCATGATTACCGAGAGTCGCGTACACTTTGAAGTCATCATTTAATGCCGCCAGTTTTTCATAGGGCGCAGAAAGAATATCATCGAAGCGCTTAGCATCATCAACAC
>CALBVI010000332.1 GCA_937969395.1 uncultured Spongiibacteraceae bacterium
ACGCTGGCGACCCCGGTTTTGAGATGCAGCTTGAAGTCACCGATAAGGTATTAGCTGAGATTGGTGCCGATAGTGTGCCGCGCCTGCGGGTGTTTAATAAAATTGATTATCTAGACAGTGCCGCCGCACAAGAAGAGCGTACTGCAGAGTTACAAGCGAAGTATCCCGACTGCATTGTGCTTAGCGCATGCCGCAAGGACGATGTTGCAAAGCTACATCAAGCGATTGTGGCTTTCTTCCAAAAGGATTTGATTGAAACAGAACTTTTTTTGCCTTGGTCGGCACAAGGTTTGCGCGGCGATATCTTTGCTTCTTGCGAAGTGCTTGAAGAACGCGCCGATGCCGCTGGGGCATTTTTTCGTTTCCGCGCTACGGCAGAAGTAATCGCTAGGCTGACTGAGCTCACAGAGCAAACGAACTGAAATTTAAAATTATGTTGATCCGGCGAAACACAGTTTGATCGTTAGCTGGTAGATCAACTCTGCATTTCGGCGCTAATCAACAATAAACTATCATTGACCAAAAACAGACCAGCCAGTTTGCTTGGCCAACATTTCCAGCGCTTCAGTACCCAACTTACTATTGCCAATTTTATCTAGCCCCGGCGACCATACGGCAATAGATGCCTTGCTAGGAGCAATAGCGAGGATACCGCCGCCAACGCCACTTTTTCCTGGCAAACCAACCCGAAAGGCAAATTCGCCGGAACCATCATAGTGGCCGCACATGAGCATTAGCGAGTTAATACGACGCGCCCGTTGCTCGGAAACAACACGCTCACCCGTGCTAGCGTTGGTGCCATCAGACACTAAAAACAGCCCCGCTTTAGCAAGCTGCTGGCAACTCATCGAAATCGAACAGTGATGAAAGTAAGTACCAAGCACTTGATCAACGGGGTTTTGAAAATGGCCAAAAGAGGCCATGAAATGTGCTAAAGATGCATTTCGGTCACCGGTTGATAACTCGGACCTAGCAACGTTTTCATCGATGCCAATACTATCGTCGTTAGCAATAAAGCGTACAAACTGGAGTATTTCTGCCAGCGTTTCTTTCGGCTGATGCCCCATCATTATGGTATCGACAATGGTGATGGCACCGGCATTGATAAACGGATTACGAGGTTTACCGCTTTCATGTTCGAGCTGCACAATGGAGTTAAACGGGTCACCTGAAGGTTCGCGCCCTACTCGCTTCCACACTGCATCACCAAGTTTACCGAGTGCTAGGGTAAGCGTAAAAACCTTGGAAATACTTTGAATGGAAAACAATTCATTGGCACAGCCTGCGCTGAAAATACGCCCGTCGGGCAAGGCAACCGTAATGCCGAATTGATTGGGATCAACACAGGCAAGCTGAGGAATATAACTCGCCACCTCTCCACGGTCTGTTCTGGCAGACATAGTCGCGGCGATGTTATCCAAAATATCTTGCATGATCTGTGTGCCTGTTAAAACGAAATAGTACTTGTTAAAAATCACTGCGGAGGATTTTACTGCGTTTATAAACACATTAACAAAACAATATTGAGAATGACCGATGCCTAAACTGTCTAAACCGATTAGCCTTCTTGGATCATTCACTTCACTGACACTAACAACATCTTTACAATTTTTTTGCGCGGTTAAAATTGAATCGATCAATAACACCATAGAATATCTAAAAGCCAATAATAATGATTATCACAACGATTATTAAACTATTGATTTACAAGGGATTTCTCCATTGAAAAAGCCTATAAATAACGCTATTGTTAGCACCTAATGCTGAAAACTGAATCAACTGACAAGATTCTAAATTTCACAGTTTCACACACTTTTTAAAGGGGCTTACGATGAAAGGTAATAGTGAAGTACTCGCAGCACTGAACAAGGTGCTCTTTCATGAGCTTACATCTATCAATCAATACTTCCTGCATGCACGCATGTATCGTAACTGGGGGCTGACTGAGCTAAACGAAAAGTCCTATAAAAAATCAATCAAAGATATGAAGCAGGCGGATAGCCTGATCGAACGTGTTTTATTTTTGGAAGGACTTCCCAACCTACAAGACTTGGGCCGTTTACGTATTGGTGAGCACACTGAAGAAATGTTGCAGTGCGATATGGATTTTCAAACTGATCAACTAGAGCAATTGCGTGACGCGATTGCGCTTTGTGAACAAAAGCGCGATTACGTCAGCCGCGAGTTACTCGACGATATTTTGGAAGACGAAGAAGAATATGTTGATTGGCTTGAAACTCAGCAATCATTGATCGGTAATATTGGCATTGAGAACTACCTACAATCAGCTATCGAGGGCTAACATTATGAAAGGCTCAAAAAGAATTATCGATTTATTAAATCAACAGTTAACGCTTGAACTTACTTCGATGGACCAGTATTTGGCACACGCCAAACTGTATGAAGATTGGGGCATTAACAAACTCCACGAAAAACTCACCCATGAACATGAAGAAGAACTTGAGCACGCCCAAAAAATTATCGAACGTATATTGTTTTTAGAAGGCAAAGCAGACACAGCTTCTCGGCAACCGATTCAGGTTGGCAGCAATGTTAAAGAAATGCTGGAAAATGATTTAAACGCTGAAAAAACAGTCGCTGAAAGCCTTCGCGATCTGATTGAAGCCTGTGAACAAGAGCGCGACTATCACTCCCGTGAAATGCTGCAAGTACTTTTGGATGATACTGAGATGGATCATATCTACTGGCTAGAGCAGCACCTAGGACTGATTGATCGTATCGGTTTGCAAAACTATATACAGTCTCAAATGGAAGCTGGCTCGCCGGCCTAACGCCGCCAATGCTTATCTCTAAAACTAGCCACAAAAGAAACTGACAATTAGCTAATAGTCAGCTTTCTTTTGTGGCTTTTTCATTTTGAATATCAATAGCGTCAACTCTCTCAAGAAATAATAATTTTTGTTTTTGATCGCTGCTATTAAATGTAAACGCATTGTGAAAAAACACATCTAATGACACATATTCATTACGAATAGTGATGGTGTAGCCATCAAAACCTACGATAGCTGACAAACCGTTTAACCGGTACTCATCGCCAACCTTCTCACCTTCGGTAACCATGATATCAAAAACCCGTAAGATCTTTTTTATATCAATTTTATCATCCATCAAACACCTCCCACGCACTAATAGGCTACCAATATATTTTATACGGCCACAGCTTACCAGAGGATTAATCCAAACACGTTTTATCGATATTAAATACTAAACCACAAAAATGAGACACTCCGAACTAAAGCCGCGATTGCTAAGCCCTAGGGGCACTTCGGCAATTATCAACACCTACTAACTGTATCACCCTATGATTTCGCCTCAATAATAACGCCTCCATAACCCACGCAATCTAATACGGATATTTCCACTACAAGGAAAATTTAAACCAACTGGGGATAAGAAAAAAATATAAAATGACCAAAATTAACCAAAAAATGCAGCGCAATACTGGTCTCGATAGCCGCTGTTTTTTGATAAACATAGCCATAAAACAAACCGGCCACGGTAGCTATAAAAACGTAGCTGAGGCCACCAGGGAAATGGGCCATACCAAACAAGATTGAAACGATGGCTAAACTAAGCACCCCACCATACCGATATCGCTGAAGACTATTCTGCAAACAGCGCTGCAAAAAACCTCGAAAAAAGGCCTCTTCAGCAACACACGTCACCAGTAAATTATTTAACATCCACAACAGCGTAACAGCAGGTAATTTCGCATCAATTGTTAGCAAACCTGCGAGATAGGATAGGCCATAAATAATTAAGGGGGCGAATAACAATACCGGCAATATAGGCTTAAAGGCGTTTTTCCATAGCGACCAACTAACAAGCAATGAAGGGCCAAAAGCCAATAGGACTAAACCCACCAGCGGTTTGTCGAAGTTTAGGTAGAATGCGAATGAAGCGCTTACGTTATTAAACTGTAAATCATCGACAAGCTGCCAGTTGTTAAAGCCAGGAGAAATATGCAGCATAAATACTAATGATAGTAGCGTGCCGATAACGCTGGCGGCGATTCTAATGAGCTTTGATTGCTCTGATTTAAAGCTTATTAAAAAACAAACAATCAGCACACTTATGGCGGCAATAGCTTCTAGCTCTAATCTGCCAGTGAAGGACCCAACACTCACCCCAACCAATAATAACCAAGGCCACACACGCCTCTTAATCGGCAACCATAAAGACACAATGGCACTCAGAACAAACAAGTAAGCTAAAAACGAAAAGGGATCTTTGAGGAGTTCATCGATTATCATTATGCTTATTTACCCAAATTCCTTTTGTTCAAATCTCTTTATTCAAATAACTTTTATTCAAATCACTAGTCAGCTTAAAATAGCTGGTAAGCTTTGCAATATCATTAATGGGGTAAGCCGCTACAGAAAACGAACCATAGCAAATTTATTGACCGAATAAAGCTAGCCATTACTAATTTTTTTATACTCGCGATTTTATACCTATATTTTCATAACGACATCCTATACTAGAAAATAGAGCAGACTATGTGGACTCAAAAAGAAATTAATTTAACAGCAAGACAACGCGGTTTTCATTTAATCACTGATGAGGTATTAGCGCAGTTACCTGAGCTACAGGCAGTCGATATAGGACTGCTGCATGTATTTATTAAACACACCTCTGCCTCGCTGACTATAAATGAAAATGCAGACCCAACGGTACGCACAGATTTTGAAAATTATTTTTCACGGTTAGCCCCTGAAAACGAGCCCTATTATCAACACACATTGGAAGGCAGCGATGATATGCCTGCACATTTAAAATCCAGCTTATTAGGCTCAGATTTAACGATTGCGGTTACTGATGGCAAACTTAATATGGGTATATGGCAGGGTATTTATTTATGCGAACATCGCAATCATGCCAGCGGTAGACGCTTAATGGTTACTCTTCAAGGTAATAGCCAGGACTAGCAAGAAGAGAAAGTGAAAATGACACTGAATCGTTGAACCCTTGTGAACT
>CALBVI010000333.1 GCA_937969395.1 uncultured Spongiibacteraceae bacterium
CTGACAGTTACGCATAAGTTAGGCGCTGTAGCTGGAGTGATGGTACCTTGTTTGGTGTGATAAAAGTGTTGTCGTTCATTTTTGTCGCAGCTGAGCAGATCAATTTTTTCACCTGCTTTTGCTTCACCTAGTGTGAGGCAAACATCAAATGCGCTGATTTTAAAATATCCCTCACTAATAAGGTCTGCATCCATAGCTTGGTCCGCACCTAGCTGGCCTTGGTAGCTATAGCAAGTATGTGCTTGTAAACCATTCTTTGGATCTGCATTTTTTTGGCCGCCAACAATATCAATACAGTAGCTGCTTAGATTGCCGTCTAGTTTGTCAACCAAAGTAACTTCAACCGCAGCGGTACTATAGTTAGAAAATAACAGCGCTGAGCTAAATAGTGAGTAGAAAAGGACAAGGTTTTTCATGATGCGCTTCCTTTTTATTAGTTATTAGTGACTAGATAAAATGAAATAAATTTTAGCGTGATTATTTAACTATTTTTAGTTACATATATTTAATCTTTGGGTTTGAGCATTTTCGAGGATTGAAGACGTAGTTTAGATGCGCCAACTAAGTTGGCGAGTAGCATGATTGTTCCGCCAGCCAAAAGTGATAGCTCAAAGAGTTCGTTATAGAATAAAACGCCGACCAAAGTAATTAAAGGCAGTCTTAAAAAATCTAATGTGACGATAACGGTTATATCCGCATATTGCATTGCCCTTGTCATGCAGTAATGAGCTGATAACGCGACGAGGCCAATCATGGTCAGCCATAGCCACTGAATTGCGTCGGGCCATTGCCATTGTTGTAATGCAAATACCAAACTAATGGGTAATTGTACTAGGCACATATAAAAAATAATCGTTATCGTATTTTCGGAAGACGATAACGATTTTGTGCTGACATGACACAGCGAAAAACTGAAGGCGGAAGCTAGCATGATTATTGAGCCTGTATCTAATGGCCGGTAACTAGGATTGATAATAATAAAAACACCTAATAAGCCGAGCAGAATAGATAGGACTCTTGTTAGCGTCATGCGTTCTTTTAAAAACAGTGCGGCAATGATCGCAGTCCATACCGGTACCGTAAATTCAATCGCAAACACTTCTGCTAGCGGCAATAAGCCAATAGCTACAAACCAGCCGTACTGGCCAGCGAAGTGAAAAGAATTTCTAAAAATATGCAGTTTGATGCGTTCAGTGTGAAAAAGTTTGATCTGTTGTTTGCCAACAATAATGCCACTGATAACGGTTAATCCGATAATGCCGCGTATAAATAATGTTTCAGCTACGGCTAATTCGCCACTTAATTCTCTAGCGCCTATCGCCATTAAACAAAAAGAAAAAAGTGCGCCAAGCATCCATAATGCAGCGTTCATAAAATAGTGTTGCTGTTAAAAAGTCGCGATATTGACATTGCTGATTATCTTACTGATTAGTGTGCTATTCGTTGGGTGTATAATTAGATGCTTGGGTTTGAAATAGCTAGGTTTTATAGGTGTAAAAGTGCCATGTACTTTTACTTGTATCCATTGAGTCATAAAGTTTTTGTGCTTGAGTATTATCCGGCGCCGTTACCCATTGCAGTCTTACCGAACCGTTAGCGGCGGCGAAATTTCGGCAATGTTCAATGAGTTTTTTGCCGATGCCCTTACCTTGATAACTTGGCAATACATAAACATCATTAAGTACGGCCACTTTTTCTGCGATTGTTGATGTATAGCTAAAGTAAACGGTAGCGAAGCCAACAACATTCTGTTCTTGTCGATAAATAAACTGGCAGCCTGCTGGATTGGAATTGCTAAATTGTGAAAAAAATTGACGGTTCTTGTCGTCAGATATGTCTTCAACCTTATAAAATTCTTGATACTTTCTTATTAGAGGAAGTATCTCATCGATTGTTTCTTTTGATATGGCTTCAATCATGTTCGAGTAAAATTATCCTAATAAAAATGTGAAGTTATTCCTCGGCTTCAAGAAGCTCATCCCGTTCCCTTTTATAATCTTCGTAGCTCTGGCTGATTTGCTGCATGCAATCTTGTTGAACAGGTACAGGTTTTTTCTCACACTCTATTTGTTTGCCTCTTTGGATGGCGGTATATGTTGCCTGGTTAGTACAGCCTTGTAAAAAAACGGTTGCTAAAACAGATGAAATAATAAAATCGTTACGCATAAGAAAAGCCTGCTAGAAGATTAATTTGTAATGACGATAAGATTCTATAGTCTCAATTAAGTTCAGTTTCTGTTGTGGTGTTAGCTGATGGCTTGGCTGTTGAATTAGCAAGCGTTGCTAAATCGGTAAATACAATTCTATCGCGCACTTCAGAGCCAGTTGTGTTGTAGTTTAACAGTGCCTTGTTTTTGTTGTATTTTTCGGAGGTTTTTAGCCAAAGCGCTTTGGCGCCTGGATTCTCATGAAGAAATACCGCAAATTCATGCATAGCTACATTAGAGTTAGCACCAAGACGCGCTCTTGCCTGTGATAGCTTACTTGCTTGTATCCAAACACTATCTAATAAGTTTTTGTAAATCGCAGCAGATCGACCATCTAGTTCTTCCCCCGCATTACCACCGCGCCAAATATCAATGTGTTTGTTGATTTCAGTGGTGAGGGCTAATTCAATTTCTATGCTGGCAAGATCCTGATCGGCAAATGAAATTTGCTGCGATTGCTGAAGTTCTATAATGACAAAAATCAGTGTGCCGACTATCGAAAGAATCCCGATAATTTCAACTATTTGGGCGTAATTATTAAACTTCTCTTGAATCCAGCTCATAGTGAATCTCTACATTAACTTTTATTGTTTGATATTGTTACAAAAGCACGGCGAATACACTAGCGATTAAACACCAAGCAACAGCAAGTAAGGGGGGGCGTTTCCAAACATTCAACATCGTAAAAGCGATAACGACAATGGCTAGGTCCGTGATGGATGTAATCCCCGAGGTAAAAATAGGGTCGTAGAGTGCTGCGGCTAAAACACCAACCACTGCTGCATTCACGCCAGCAATAGCATTGCTTGCTACTGGGTTGCGGGAAACAGTTTGCCACATAGGTAGTATAGCCGCGACTAAAAGAAAACCTGGTAAGAACATAAAAAGCAAAGCAACTGAGGCGCTTAACGCCATACCATGTTCGGATGGAATAATAGCACCGAGATAAGCTGCAAAGGCGAACATAGGGCCCGGTATAGCTTGCGATGCGCCGTAGCCCGCAAGAAAGCTTTCATTACTGACTAAACCTGTCGCTACTACAGAACTCTCAAGCAGCGGTAAAACCACGTGGCCGCCACCAAAAACCATGGCGCCAGCGTTATAAAAAGCTTGTGCGAGTGTGTAAAACTCGCCTTTGCCAGCAGCCGCAGTTAAAGCAAACAGTAAAAAGAAAAACAGCACGAATAATAAGATGCCTGTTCGTTTACTGTAATTCACTTGAATAGCGTCTTTTGTTTCGGGGCGGGAGGAGGGCTTAACTTCGGGGTTAAGTTCAAAAGATGATTCACGACATAGCAGCACACCGATCATCGCCCCCGCAAAAATAACTGCTAGTTGAACCCAGGCAGTGGCGATTAACACGATTGCAGCGGTTGTAAGAATAGCGATGCTACGCCTAATGGCATCAGGGCAGAGTTTTTTAAACATACCCAATACCGCATCGGCAACAACCGCACAGGCAACCAGTTTTAGTCCATGAATAGCAGCTTGAGCTAAGTCCCCTGATAAAGAGGGCAGTAAAACAGCAAAACCGATCAGCAATAATACCGAGGGAAGTGTGAACGCCAAAAAAGCCGCGATAGCGCCAAGCCAACTGCCTCTTAGTAAGCCGAGGGTAAATCCTAGCTGACTGCTGGCCGGGCCGGGGAGAAATTGGCAGATGGCGAGCAGCTGGCCAAACTGATTTTCGCTTACCCAGTGTTGTCGTTCCACTAACTCTTTCCGAAAGTAAGCAATATGCGCAACGGGGCCACCGAAGGAGGTTAGCCCTAATTTGAGGAAGGTTTTGAAAACTTCAATGGCGCTGGCTTTGGAGTGAGGTTCGGCGATTGACATAGCTACCAGTGTATTGGTTTAACTAGTGCCAGCAGTAGTTGCGTTCTGATCAATTGAGCTGGCAGCAATGATTTGTTGTTGGTTAGTTTGAGCTGCAATAATACAGTGGCTGTGGCCTAGGCCGCTTAAACCATTTTCCCATAGTATTGTTCCATCTTTTGGATTCAAACAAAATAGGTAGCCATGAGTGTAAGCATAGACATTGTCTTCATCGAAACAAATGTTGGTCACGTTTGCCATACTTTTAAGTTTAGTACGCCATTTTTCCTCACCAGTTTCTTTGGATATACAGACGGCATGGCCTTTTATGCCGATGAATAAGTCACTCATGATCTGTCTCCTTTTTGATATTATTTATAGTATATCTAATCTCGTGTGGATGTCCTTGCCTTAATTTTTAAATGATACCCAATTACTTTGTTCTCGAACTGTCCATGCTCCATAAAGGTATAGGGCCGCTATGCTTAATGATTTTGTGATACGTTTTTCTTTATGAAAAATTAGCAAGTAGTAAATGTAAGCGGATGTGAATATAGAAAAGTATGTAACATGCTGAAATCTGGTTTTTCTATTGTTAGAGTTTTTTTCGTAGCTGCACAGTAATTTCATCGTTGCGCCCTAGATGAGAGCCAAAGATAGAAAAGCCTTCTTGTAGATTTAATACGAGCATATTTGCGTTAGTGCCTTGAGTCTCGGTTTGAATTTCATTGTAGTTATTTTTAGTGCAAGACTTGTGCTGGTAGCAAAGCAATGCTCGGGCAACACCTTTGCGTTGATGTTTAGGAAAAACAGCCCCGAGCCAGCTAAAAAATGTACCTCGATTTTTTTCGTAACCTATTTTGAAGCCCGCTAGCTCGTTGTCAATGTAAGCGAGTATGACTAAGAGTTTTTGTTTCTCATTAACTCGGGCCAAAAATCAGGGCTGGTTTCAGAGCCAAATGCTTCCAAGAAAACTGCTTGGATTTCTTTGGCTACAGATTTATTTATTGATTGTGTAAGCTCTACGATATTCATATTTAACGCCACAATAAAAAGTAAGCGTTAACGAGTTCAATGAAGATTGCTTCTTGGCTAGAACGATATTTGAGTGATTTTCTAAGTATTTTCACTGGGGGAGCTTTTAATTAAGACTAAACGAAACTCACCGAAATCTTTGCCTAATATCATTTTGATAGGAGCGATTGATATGCCTATACCAATGATGAGCCCTATAGGTGCTACAACGAGTTGAACGATTTCTTTTGAAGCTCCTAGCATTCCTAGAATAAAACCCAATATACCACCAATCAAGCCTCCAATTATCATTGCGGCAATGATTGCGAGAAGATTTCTCCAAAGATAAGACCACCAAACTTTTGTAGCTCTTTTCCATGTGATTTCTAATTCCATTTTACTTTCCTTTTTGATGGGATGAAACTTAATGCTTGAGTTAACCTGTATTTTTAATTGCTTTGTTAGTGTTACGATACATAAATAATAACTGCTATTGATGCAGTTATTATGGCTGCAAGGCCTGCTGCAATAACATGAGAATTTTTAGTATCGGGTGTTGGGTATGAACCAAGTGTTAATGCTTTTAAAACGCCCCAGCCAATACCCCATAAAATGGTATCAACAATAATATCTGATACAAGCCAGACAATTAGCCTAATCAATCCTCCCGCTACAACTTCTTCTACTGGCATACTCTATCTCCCTAGTAATCACTAATGCCTTAACTTGTTATATTTCTTAACTCGCATATTGATAAGTAAGAAATAGGACAGCCGCAATGCAGCCAGTAGCAATAATGACGAATATAGTGAAATTATTTTTTAAGCTATTGCGAAGTTCTTGCTGCTCATCGGAGCTAACTGCATGACCACATTTCTGACAAATTTGAAATCCATGCATTATTGATGAATGGCAGCTGGGACATTCAGCATATACGCCTGAACGACCTTTTGCTTCTATAGACATACTTTTCTCTCCTTGAAAATATAACGCCTAGTGAATGGGCGCTAGGTTTTTATTCGTCCAGCCTAAGGCGATCATTGTATTTTGTGTTAGGCATTTTGGCACCGTGAATTTAATAGAGCAAATCGCCAGTCTTCTAGGGCGCTACATAAGCCACGAAAATCATTTGATTCACCAATTATTACTTTAATTCCCGTATACAGGGGAAACTCAGTATCTTCATTTATGCCGTGATAGCGAAGTGTCTTGGTTGTTTCGTTAACAGGCCAAGAAGACCACTCTTCGTTATGTTTGAATAAGTTGGCAAGAGAATTAATTAGTTCTACGTATGTATACTTGTGATAATCGGTTTCTTTATATTTATAGAGTTCAATTTTCTTATAGCTAGATTGCTCGATCTCGTTGATGTCGCTCACAGTGCCGACGGCATACGCCTGACATGCAACTAAGACTGCACCATGAAAATACTCGGCATACTCCATTGCCGTTATGCCATCCATTATGCCATTTTTAGAAAGTTCAATTAACTCAGCAGCTGCATTAGTAGATGCTGTACAAAGTATCCTTAATGAAGTTGATCGATAATCCGTTTCTTTGTAATGCATGGGTGCCTAACTGTTTATTCAAAAGCTTTAGTCTTCATATCACAATGGTTCATTATCTTGGGAACCAAAAAATCGACATTAAGGTGTTTTAATTTAAATTAAAAGGATTAACAAGTATTCGGTAATCTCGCACCGAGAGATAGTGAGAAGTCCTTATGTTGTTATTATTTAATCCCTTTTCCTTGATCATAATAGACTATCGATATAAATCCAACGTTTAGTTGAATCTTTGAGTTTGCCGGGGTCGCCCGGCGGCGAGTTACTTTTTTTGTTTGCTCAAATAAAAGTTACCAAAAGAAAGAGCACCCAATCAACAGCCCTTCGGGTTCACTGCGCTACTCAGAAAATAACGGCCGCTGCGGAACTCGCATTAAATGATTATTAATCATTTAATGCTCAAACAGACCGCACTATCAATGCCGTTATTTTTCTCCGTTGTTTGGCGGTATTAATAGACTTAAGCTAATCTCGTTTATACAAAGATTCAATAGTACTAGATTCTATTGTGTTCGCATTGATCATATAACCCGTCAATGCGCCTGAAGCATCTTCTGGTAAATCTAGCTTTTCTACGGATAGTGCATGCACAGTAAAGCGGTAGCGGTGTACGCCATGGCCTGAAGGTGGGCAAGCTCCACCAAAACCTCTACTACCGTAATCATTTTTTATTTGCATACTGCCCAGAGGTGCAAGGTTTGTTTCTATGCTACCCGCCCCGGTTGCTATTTGCGTAATGTTTTTAGGAATATTTACTAGTTGCCAATGCCACCAACCACTACCTGTAGGGGCATCAGGGTCATAAGCTGTAATTGCAAAACTTTTGGTGCCTTCAGGGGAATCTGACCATTTAAGTTGTGGTGACAGATCTCCGCCAGAACAACCGAAGCCGTTGAATTCTTGCGTTTTAGGCATAAACTCATCTTGAGCAATATCGTTGCTCGTGAGTGTAAGTTTGCCAGCAAAAACAGATGTAGAAATACAAAGTGATAAAATTGAAAGAAGTTTAGATGTGGGGTGCATGATAATCCTTACTGATCATAATTAATCGAGCGCCTATCTTAGCTATCAATGTTTAAAAAATTTAGCCGCAAAACAATCATATTTTCGCCCTAATCCTTCATTTTAGTTTTTCGAAGCTCTGATGGCGTTAAGCCAAAACGTCCTTTAAAGCGATCAGTAAATCGTGACTGCGATTGGTAGCCACATTTATCTGCTATTAGGCCAATTGAATGCCGTGTTGTTTGTAGTAAATGTAAACCAAGACCAAGTCTTGCTTGGTCTTTGATCTCTTGCACGCTTGTGCCTTCTAGTTTTAATTTACGGCGCAGGGTTGATTCGCTCATCGCAAGTTCTTCGCAAATAACTTCAATATTTAATTCATGGAAGCCTTGCTCGAGGAACATCTCATGTAGTCGGTCTTTTATCTTGGGATTGTTTAGTAGAGATAAAATTTCACTGTGTCCCATATGACACAATAGCGTGATAATTTCTCTTTTTCGTAAAGACCAAACTTGCTCTGGTGCCCATTGTGATATTTCAACAAATTGCTGTAAACATTTTTCTAATGCGGGTGTTGTCTTACCAACATAGTAGTCTTTTTTATAGCTAGTGTTGATTTGAAGGTCGTTAAAATCTTGATAATCAAATTCTATTAGCAGAGCAAAGTATTCTTTGTCTTTAGGGATGTTGCGCATGTTTATTGAAGGGCTGTCTGATAAGAATATGAAGTCGCCAGAGTGACAAATTAATTCGCTATCTTGACCTAGCTCTTTATCGCCGCTAAGGACGACAATCAATAATGGTTTTGCAATGGGAACGTTTAAAAGCTTTTGTTCTTTGATAGAGCTATATACAGAAAAAGGTAGCTTATTATTTTCGTTGAGTATGTTTTTAATTGTATTTATTAACTTTTTCATGATTTCCTGTGGGTCTATAACTTCTTAATCAGTCTATACTTTTTTTCTTCGATATAACAACTGAGGCTTCCGATCTCGGGTGTAAAACTTAAAATCAAGCCTGAATGGCTATTGTCATGATTGAGGTGGTAGATGATTGTTGTCGTAAAATTGTGCCTGTTGAGGGGCATGTACTTTGTTCTTCGGTTTTACCGGAATCGCCCGGCGGCGAGTTACTTTTCTTTGTTTGCTCACATAAAATGATACTTAATCATTTTATGTTCAGACAGTCCTCGCTATAAATGCCGTTGTTTTCTTCCGTTGCTCGTCGGTTTCAATGGGGTGTTGAAGGTCAAAAGAAAAGGCGGGAGCTTCTTAGCTTCTAGCCACCGTAATTAATCAACGAAAGAACAATGCCCACCAACGCTAACGCAATTAATGCAAAGGTAGGAAGTATGGATAACATAAAGCCAAGCGCGCGCGTTGATGGTTCAGTTACGTAGGCGCGCCAAAAAACGAATCGGCCGATGATATAAATTGTTCCTATACCGGCGACTAATAAGGGTGACCAGTATTTTCCTGCGAGAAAGAGTGCGGGTAGGAAGGCGATTAATGTTTCTAGTGTATTCATTTGTACGCGATACATTCTTTCAAACCCTTCGTCACCTGAGATCGCTGGGGCTTTGATGCCAGATAGGGCGCGTGCTTTTCCTGTCATTGCGCCGAAGAAAAAGAACTGAAGTATGGCGACGATGGCAACTAATTCTACGTATTGCATTTTATTTCCTGATAAAGAGATTGAGGTGTTTGCGGATTTAACGCGATGTGATTAAACGTTCAGTCGTTAAAAGCTAAGCTTATAAGATATGGTAGTAAAAGCTTTAAAGAAGTGAGCGACTAAAAAAAGTATACCGCATTAACGTTTTAGTTAATGCGGTATTTAGGGCGGCTTTTAAGAAAAGCTCTTAAGAGAAGTGTTAGCGAAGGACTAAGTAATGTTGACCACGGGGATCATATTTGCCGCTGGAGCCATTTCTTTTTTCGCTAATATCATCAGTGACATATAACTTGCGACACATAATGCCAGCATGAATACGCACCAGAGTATGGAGGATTGCGGGTGTTCTGAAAACGTCCCTAACTGAAATACGGCTACGGCTAAACCGTAGGCTATAACGGTATTCCATGTTGCTGAGAAGAATGCCCAAAAGCCGCCGGCTTCTTTATAGATGGCGCCTAGTGTTGCTACGCATGGCATGTATAACAAAACAAATACGATGTAGGCAAAGGCGGCGATGGCGCTACCGAATAAAGTATTCATTAGCGTTAAGGTTGATACCTGCACATCTTGATCTTCTGCACTGCTAGCTTGGTCGCTTAAGTCACCGACATTTAAACCGAGTGGATCCGTTAGCATGTCACCAAGGCCCGATAAGTTTTCAGGTACGGTGGCAAAGGCTTCGCCGATCAGTTCCATAGTGGTGGCGCTTTCTTCGTCACCGCTGCCATCGTCAGCTAATGAGTTGTAGAGCGAGTCGAGTGTGCCGACGACAACTTCTTTCGCGAAGATACCACTGAAGATGCCTACCGTTGCTGGCCAGTTTTCTTCCTGTACGCCCATTGGCGAAAAGATCGGGGTGATCTTCATGCCGATAACGGACAGTACTGATTGCTCAGAATCCTGATTGCCAAACGAGCCATCAGTACCCCAAGAGTTGACGAAGTTCAGCACAATCACCACCAATACAATCGCTTTACCGGCGCGAAGCATAAAGCCGCGTAGGCGATGCCAGGTGCTCAACAAGATGCCTTTCATCGTGGGGATGTGGTAATTGGGCAGCTCCATAACAAAGGGTGTTAAGTCGCGGCTCATTAAGTGACGCTTAATTAAAAAGCCAGTACCTACGGCTAAAACAATGCCGAGTAGATAGAGTATAAAGACGACATTTTGACCTTGTGTAGGGAAGAACACGGTAGCGAATAAAATATAAACCGTTAGTCGTGCGCCGCAGGACATAAACGGTGCCATCAGTGTTGTGAGTAGGCGATCATTGTAGCTGT
>CALBVI010000334.1 GCA_937969395.1 uncultured Spongiibacteraceae bacterium
TGATAATAACAGCGGAGCCATGTTCAATAATTGTTTGGCTGCTATACGACGAGCGAGTGCCGTTGTCTGAGTCGTAAGTAGTGCTTTGAGTGGTTGTTTGTATATTGAGATCGCTATTGTTTTTAAAGTTGGAAAATAGAAATTCGCCGACGGTGTTCGCTGCTATTTGCAGCTTATCGTCAGATAAACTAGTCGGTGATTGATGAGTGGCTTTACCTAATGTTAAGCCATAACCCCAAATTCCGACCAGAACAAGAATAGCGCCGATGGCTCCGTTAGTGATTGCGCCTAAGAGTTTTCCCCCTATCGATTTATTCTCGGCAAATGCTTTTAATGGCGGAACGATTGCGGCTAGGCTTTTAAAGATTGCCGATATAATTAATCCGGTCACAATCATGGTGCCAAAAAATAATAGTAAAGAGCTAACAATAGGCAGGATTAAAACCAGGGAGCTGTCGCTATCGTTGCCTAATAAGCCTGCTAAAAAGGAGGATGCGACCTCTCGGTAGTTATAGGCCATATAGTAAGCGAGAATAAATCCAACTACTTTACTAATGACACCAACAAAACCTAGAAATAAACCGCGTAGCGAAAATATTAAAACGACGGTGATTAAGATACCTTCTGCCATAGTGATTACCTAGTGTTAACGCTGATCGTAAGTTGTAGTGAGTTAGTTACGTTGTCCGTAAGTTTTAAATTTTGCTATAACTTCAGTCATTTGTTGCTTTGATAATAGTTTTATATCACCTAGTTTGATGGCTTCGCAATATTGCTTGGCCAGTGTTTCAACCTCTAGAGCTAAATGAAAGCTCTCGCTAAGTGTTGAGCCAATGGCGATCAAACCGTGGTTTTCAATTAAACATGCCTGTCGCTGTGTTAATGCAGTGACTACATTGTGTGATAGTTGCTCGGTGCCAAATAATGCATAAGGCGCAAGCGGTATATCATCGCCGCCGGCAATAGCGACCATATAGTGAAAAGCAGGTATCGCTCGGCTGGTACACGCCAGAGCGGTGCAGTAATCAGGGTGAGCGTGAACTACAGCATTAATGTCGTCGCGGTGTTGATACAGGTCACAATGAAAACGCCATTCGCTCGATGGTTTGCGTTGACCTTCAATGGCCGGCAATCCATCGAGCTGTAGGTGAACAATATCTTCAATGGTTAGCTGCTGGTAGCTGAGCGCAGTTGGGGTAATCAAAAAGCCATTGTCGAAGCGGATGCTGATATTGCCGGATTTCCCTTGGGTTAATCCACTGCTGTTGAGCTTGATCGCATAATCAATCAGTTGCTGACGCAGTTGTTGTTCATACTTAGGTGGTTGTTCGCTCATCAGTTACGACTCATCAAATATTTATAATTAGACGGTAAACAGTTTTTGTTTTAATGCATTAAGGCTTTGTTTGTCGGCCTGATAAATACCTTGTTCAGTGATCAGGCCGCTAATATATTTAGCCGGAGTTACATCAAAGGCATAATTGGCCGTTTTCGAATTGGCGATTAATTTAACTTCACGCAACTTACCGTCAGTATCTATGCCGCTAATATGCGTTAACTCACGACTACTGCGCTGCTCGATAGGAATATCTTGAATGCCGTCATCTATGCTCCAATCAATCGTTGAACTGGGCAGGGCAACATAGAAAGGAATATTGTTTGCCTTGGCGGCGAGTGCTTTTAGATAAGTGCCAATTTTGTTACATACATCGCCGCTGGCAGTTGTACGATCAGTGCCGACAATACAGAGATCAACCTGTCCATGTTGCATTAAGTGACCGCCAGTATTGTCGGCAATAACGGTGTGGTCAATACCCTGTTGCTGTAGTTCCCAGGCGGTAAGGCTTGCGCCTTGATTGCGTGGTCTAGTCTCGTCGACCCATACATGTATAGGAATTCCAGCTTGCTGAGCTTTATAAATCGGGGCTAAAGCGGTTCCCCAATCGATAGTGGCGAGCCAGCCGGCATTGCAGTGGGTAAGAATATTTAGCGTTTGTCCCGGTGCTTTTTGTTGATATAACTTGTTGAGCAGTGACTCACCGTATTGGCCGATCGCGTTGCAGCTTGCTATATCTTGTTGGCGAATAAATTCGGCTTCCTGCAAAGCTATAACGGCACGTTGTGATTCAGTTATATCTTTGATCGCTGCTCTAATGCGTTCAATTGCCCATTGCAAATTAACAGCAGTGGGGCGAGTTGCCAATAATTGCCGGGCTACTTTTTCTTCATGTTCTGCTGATGCATCTTGTTGTAAAGCGAGCGCTAAACCAAAAGCTGCGGTAACACCGATCAATGGGGCACCGCGTACTTGCATGGCACTAATAGCATGACAGAAATCTTCGGTTTTACTTAAGTGAATGATTTTAAAATGATGCGGTAAAAGCGTTTGGTCAATAATAGCAACGCTTCGTTGCTGGGCTTGATAGCAAAGTGTTGTATGGGGAGAGCCGTTCACTAGCATAAAGAGTAAAACCACTATGGTGATGAGTGTAAATACCTTAGCTAACGGTATGAGTAACACTATGGGTTTAGGATAAAAGGTATATGCATCATAGCATGGTCATGTGTACATGACGTTGCTGCGGTGTAAGCGATAAA
>CALBVI010000335.1 GCA_937969395.1 uncultured Spongiibacteraceae bacterium
AGTAAGTAAATTTAATGGATGGATGATTAGGAGGATACATTGAGCCTTATTATAATGATCTATCGCACATGTCAGTAGTTTTAGAGGAGTTTTCTCACAATGAGTGAGCAAGATGATGTTCAGTGGTTAAAAGAGCAGGTGATTGATTTACAGAGTCAGCTGGCTTTCCAGGAGGATGTTGTTCAATCTTTGAACAGTGTTGTGACTCGACAGCAACAACAGGTGGAAAACTTACAGGAGATGCTGCAGCATCAAAAGTCTCAGCTTGAAGTATTGGCTGCAGGTGAAGATGGAGAGGTTTTATCGGAGAGGCCTCCACATTATTAGCAGAGCTGAGTATCTTGTCACAATAAAGTTTTTTAAAAGACACGAGACGGCCTATAATGACTAAAATATGGGCGGTAGGGATTTAAAGCACAGCTATAAAATATTAATAATATTATAGGTTTACTGGGCAATTATTGCTTAGGATACGCTATCAAACACTAGTGTTTCTCTTATTCTCCACTACACTTTAAGTTGTTTAATATCCATAAGAAAATAGCGGTTGTTGTATCTGGTCAAGGAATGGCTTTGTATTGATAGGCTTCCGTCATTCAACGAGTAAGAGTGATTAGTAACCATGGCAATTGCCGGATTTAATGAAGACGTCAGAGATGCTATTCAGGAGATAGCGAATGTAGCTGTGGGTGAGGCCGGAGATAAAATTGCTCGTAGTTTTTCCACTTTTGTTCAAATTCCTATCCCAAGTGTTCATTTGATCGAAGCCGCCGATATTATGATGGCTTTAACTGCGATTGAAAGTGGTGAGCGCATTACAGCGGTAACGCAGCCTTTCTATGGTCACGGTATTAGCGGCGAAGCGTTGTTATTATTCACTGATGCAAGCATGGCAGAGCTATCAGAATTGATGGGCTATGCGGGAACAAAAGACGATCACCATCAAGTTGAATTAGTACTGGAAATGGCCTCGCTATTAAATGGCTCCTGCATACGAGGTATTTGCGGGCAGTTAGAGATCGATGTTTTGTTAAAGCACCCCTCGTTACTTGCGCAACATACTTCGCTCAGCGATATTGTCTCTAATCAAAAATTCCCGTGGAGTCACACGCTGGCCATTGAACTCAATTATCATTTTGAAGATTACAGCATCACTTGTGATTTGGTTGTTTTGTTTCATGAAAATTCTCTCAAGACATTATTTAATCAAGTTAATTTTTTAATCGAGTAAAACGTTACCGTTATGGAATCAACAGATACGAGCTTCCAAGATTTGCATTGGTTACTGGATGTTATTCAGAGTACCGATGTAGGTATTGTCGTGCTAGATAGAGATTTTAATATTGAGATTTTCAATCGCTTTATGCAAGTGCATGGTGATATTAGCCCTGAAGATGCTATCGGTATTAATGTTTTTAGTTTGTTTCCTGAGCTTGAAAAAAGTTGGTTCGAACGCCGTATTAATTCTGTTTTTGATCTCGGTATTTCGGTATATACCACGTGGCAAGAACGCGAGCATATTTTTGACTTTAAATTAGAATTACCAATTCATCACGATCAAAAATTAATGTATCAAAACTCTACTTTTATTCCTTTAAGAAATGCTCGTGATGAAGTCGAGAGGGTTGCGCTGGTAATATATGATGTTACCGATAGCGCTATTAATAGCATCAAGCTAGAACAAGCAAAAGACGAATTATTGCTCTTGAGCCGCACAGACCGTCTAACCAATTTGTGGAACCGTGGTTATTGGGAAGAGCGTATGATCGATGAATTTTTGCGTAATAAGCGGACAAAAACAAATGCCGCGCTTGTTATGTTAGATATCGATCATTTTAAAAACATTAACGATACGTATGGGCACCAAGTCGGCGATGATAGCATTCGTGAAGTGTCACGATTGATTAAAGAAAATTCTCGGGCAATTGATATTTGTGGTCGTTATGGTGGTGAAGAATTTACCGTTTTATTGCCGGGAACCGATCTCGATGGCGCTAAATACTTTTGCGAACGCTTGCGCAAAGCGATTGAGGAAAATGAAGTCCGCAGTGGCGGTGATACCGTATCTTTTACTGTTAGTTTGGGTATTTGCATGTGGGATGAGCGTCTGAGTTATCCTACCGACTGGTTAGTATCTGCGGATAAAGCGCTGTATAAATCTAAAGGCTTTGGTCGTAATCAAACTCAGGTATTTGGTGAATCCTAAAATTTTCCCTCTTTTTGATCGTTAGTATTCTGTTAAATCCAAACTTTCATTTTAATTAAGTGGTGCGTTAATGAATGATATTAAACACGCTGCCGTTATGAATATAGCGCCGACAAATAATTTTGGGCCTGAAGAATACGCCACCGTCGAAGAAACTCGCTTACATCGAAAGCAGCGATTAGCTGCGGCGTTTCGTTTGTTTGGTAAGTTTGGTTTTGATGAGGGCTTAGCTGGCCATATCACGGTTCGAGATCCGGAAAAACTCGATCACTTTTGGGTTAATCCTATGGGTGTGTCGTTTAAGCAGATTAAAGTGTCAGATTTATTGTTGGTAAATCACCAAGGCGAAGTTGTTGAAGGAGAGGGGTTGTTAAACACCGCAGCGTTTACTATTCACTCAAGAATTCACGCTGCTCGGCCTGATGTTATTGCCGCTGCACATTCGCATTCTATTTATGGAAAGAGCTGGTCTACTTTGGGTAGAGAGTTGGACATGATTACGCAAGACGCCTGCGCCTTTTATAACGATCATGTTGTGTTTGAAGACTTTACCGGAGTGGTTTTAGATATCGATGAGGGCGAACGAATTGCGAAAGCACTGGATAACAATAAAGCCTGTATTTTACAAAATCATGGTTTGTTAACGGTTGGGGATACGATTGAGGCTGCTGTCTGGTGGTTTATTACTATGGAACGTACTTGTCAGGCGCAGCTACTGGCTGAAGCGGCTGGCACGCCGAAAATAATTGCTGAGCAAGAAGCAGAGAAGACACATGAGCTAGTTGGCAGTTCTCTTGCCGGTTGGTTTAGTTTTCAGCCGTTATATAATGTTATTATTGCTGAGCAGCCCGATTTATTTGGTTGATCGTTTGTCCTTTTTGATAGTCCCGCTGCAGCTTCTTTTTTTA
>CALBVI010000336.1 GCA_937969395.1 uncultured Spongiibacteraceae bacterium
GCTACCAAAAATACCGAGTAGTTTACGGTGAGAGTGTAGGGCAGTGGGGGTATGTTTTCGATGCGCTACGGTATAGTTCTGATGGTTTTAAAGAATTAGATTCTGGTGGCGATACCGGTTTTGTTCGCAATGATCTTAACGGTAAAATTCGCTGGCAGAGTGATGCCGATGCCGCTATTGAACAAGAGCTTCAGTTAAAACTGGGCTATGCCGATGAAGAATCTAACGAAACCTATTTGGGAATTTCGGATGCCGATTTTTATGCTAATCCAGAACGACGGTATATTGCTAGTGAACTCGATAAATTTGAATCTGAACACGTGCAGGCACATTTGATTCACTTTGCGGATTTTGGCAATAGCTGGACACTGACGTCAAAACTTTATCATAACCAATACGATAGAACGTGGTTTAAGTTTGATGGCTTTATTGATAATGACGAGGGAGATAATTATGGTGATTATGCGCCTGTGTCTACTGTATTGGCTAGCCCTGAGAACTACGGGCGAGTATTGTCTTTGCTGCGTGGTGAGGTTGATTCGAATGGCAGTGATTTAGAAACGATTGATGTTGCTGATTTCGATCGATCCTATGGTTCTAGTGGTGCTGAATTTCGCGCTAAATATACCTTTGATAGTGGTGAATTTGATCACCAGATTGAAGCAGGTTTACGTTACCACTATGACTATGTTGAGCGGGACCATTTGTCTTACGGTTATCTAGTGCAATCTGGGGGCTTGGTGTCAGATGGTGTTGACCGTAGTCAATCGACGTTAAATAAAGATGAGACTGATGCCGTCGCTGTTTTTTTTAGTGACAGTATCGAATATCAGGATTTGAAAGTTGATTTGGGTTTGCGCTATGAGTACATCGAAGGCGTGTCGAATAATAAATTAACTAATACCAGCTCTAATAATGATCAGGCCGTGCTGCTTCCGGGCTTAGGTGTGTATTATCAAATGACAGATGAAATTGGTTTTTTAGCCGGTGTGAATAAAGGTTTTTCCCCTGCTAGCCCTGGCGCAGGTGATGATGTTGATCCAGAAGAAAGTATTAGTTATGAGTATGGGCTGCGTTATCAAAGTGATAATTTACAGGCTGATGTGATTGCTTTCTTTAGTGACTACGACAATTTATTGGGCCGCTGTCGTGTGTCTGATACCGGTTGTACCGTCGGCGATGAATTTAACGGCGGCAAGATTGAAATTGGTGGTGTGGAAGTGACCGGTGCTTACACCGCAGATTTACCACGAGGGCTATTGTTGCCTATTAATCTTGTATATACCTTCACCGAATCGGCTTTTCAAGAGACCTTTGTTTCCAGTTTTTCACAGTGGAATCCTGACTATTTTGATGGCGAGCAGGGTACAGTTGTTAAGGGGGATGAATTACCTTATTTACCAGAGCATCAAGCACGTTTGCAAGTAGGCTTAGCTGCGCTGAGTTGGCGTGTAGACGCAGCGATTAAATATACCGGTAAAATGCGTGAGGTACCTGACCGCGGTAGCTATGAAGAAGGTGAATACCTTGATGATTACACTACACTAGACCTCACTTTCACCCATGATTTTGGTGACGATTTAACCCTTAAATTTATCGTTGAAAATGCCACGGATGAACGTGTGATTGTATCGCGACGTCCATTTGGAGCGAGGCCAAACCTGTCTCGCCTAATGAAAGTCGGTGCAAGCTATAATTTTTAATGTCCTATATTATTTCAGCCGTTATTTTTAGTTGATGGCTATTATCCTAGGATAAAAATTAGTTGCGACGGATGGACGTTAGCTGTGTGGGGAATGTCTGATCGTCGTACAAGTTTTACACATACTTATTTAATATCAACACTAAAATTATTACTGTATTGCTAATAAAATTGTCGTTTAAATTATCTGTTTAATGATGAGTCTTGTGTTGGCACTGCTTTAAAAAAGAGGTATTTTAAAAAACATTAGATGATAATGGTTGTCATTTGCATTTGGTGTGGGTATTATTGCTTTTCCTTCGGTAAGCACTGCAATGGAGTGTAGAAAATGTCTCTTGGCTTTCTTTGTATTAATCATAAAGTATGGTTTGAAAGTAATTCACAAGCTGCGATTAAAAGCTGCATGCAGAGTTGCGGCGTTGGCTGGGGTCTTTATAAAGAGGAAAAATATCACGACGCCTTACCCTTTGTTGGCAGTGCGTTTGAGATAGCGACAATACTGTTGGGTGATAGAACAAGAGCAGATTTTAATAGTATGCAGTGGTTTCTTCATACGCTAGAAGGTTTGGTACATACCTTGAAGAAACTAGATCGAATTGATGTTTGCCAGCATGTTTATCAAGTTGCGATTGATAGGTTAAAGCGGGAATGCAAGGAAAACCCGGTTATGAAAACGGCAATTGATTTGCAGTTAAATCGCATAGAACACGAGTTATATCTTTTAACCGTTGTTAAAAAACCTTATGTCGAACGGGTATTTTCTCATACCAAGCAACAGCAGTATGCGGTGCTGCATTAAGCTACCGTTATGGTGATGTTACATTGTCAAAATAAGTATTAGTTTTCATAACTACAGGGGTAAAAAACGATAGATATTAGGTGTTGGCTGGCGATGCTGTTCCTCGGTGAAAAAATCATTAAAACGCTTACCCAGTAATCTTAATGATGCAAAGCCAGTCAACACCTAAAATCTATTAACTTATTTATCAAACGTAGTATTTTAAAATTAGTTTCTCAGTATTTGCTTTAATTCTCTTACTTGTTCTTCACAGTCATCCATCGCTTGCGTTAAAGTGTGTCTATTCCTTTGGATTTTGACGCTGGCTTAGCTATGTCTCTTACTTTTGATGTTGAAATTATTTCCGACCGTGGGGGCAATATCTGTGGTTCTGATCGCTTTAGTATTGAAGCGTGCAGCCAATGCCAAGGACAGTATTTATATAATGATGAATTAAAAGATGTCTATTTTGATCCAGAAGATATGAGCCGTCATTTTTTTAAAATTGAAGGTATGGATTTACCGCCTTGTCGATATTGTGGTGGTTTAAATTGGCAGTTTTCGTCCAATTTGCCGGGGCAAACGGTAGTACAAACAGGTCCCTGGGCATGGGTTTTAAAAAGTCGTGTTTTTACATTTGATGATATCGATTAATACGCTTTATTCTTTGCATCTGAGTACTTAAGTCAGCTATTAAATGATCTTTAAGCTATATTCACGATAACGCTATAAAAATTAAAATTGGAGCGATTGCTGATGAATGAAAAAAGACAGTATATGCGGTCTGGCAGCCCGATGGTGGTGGAGTTAAGTCATCCTGGCTTTGGTGCAACTACCATGAAAGTGAAAGATTTATCCGATGGTGGTCTCTGCGTATTATTAGAAAATCATTCGGCATTACCACTGGGTGCAGTAATCAATGCCAGTATTAAACGTTATGGCGGTACTATTAATGAGCAGCCTGTCGCGATGGAAGTTGTTCATGCGAGTCGGTCCGAAATGGGGCTGATGTTTGTACGTGAGCCGTAGAATGTTTTTGTTAAGATCTTTAATGCACAATAATATTTAACTCGTAATAAAAGAGAAGTAAGTCATGCGTTGTCACGAAGTCGATTATGAAATTATTGGCCATGATATGCAGATGGTCGAAGTTGAGCTAGATCCTGGTGAAACTGTCATTGCTGAAGCCGGTGCAATGAATTACATGGAGCAGGGTATTAGCTTTGATACCAAAATGGGTGATGGCTCGCAGGCTGATGAAGGCGTTTTAGGTAAATTGTTCAGTGCTGGTAAACGTGCTTTGACCGGTGAATCTATTTTTATGACGCATTTTTCTAATCAGGGTACTGGTAAAAGTAGAGTCGCTTTTTCAGCGCCTTTTCCCGGTTCTATTGTTGCGGTTAATTTATCGGAGGTCGGTGAGAAACTACTGTGTCAAAAAGATTCTTTTCTAGCTGCGGCTTTAGGCACAAAAGTGGATATTGCGTTCAATCGTCGAATCGGTAGCGGTTTTTTAGGTGGTGAAGGTTTTATCCTGCAGAGCATGCAAGGTGATGGCATGGCTTTTATGCATGCTGGTGGTACTGTTATACGCAAAGAGCTTAAGGGTGAGACCTTATCAATCGATACCGGTTGTATTGTTGCGTTTAGCGCGGGTATTGATTACGACATTAAAATGGTCAGTGGATTAAAGAGTATGTTTTTTGGTGGCGAAGGTTTGTGCCTTGCGACCTTGTCAGGTACTGGGTCTGTGTGGATTCAAAGCCTGCCTTTCTCACGACTCGCTGATCGAGTTATTGCCCATGCGCCTAAAATGGGCGGAAAAGATCGAGGAGAGGGTTGAGCCCTAAGCTATACCGGAGGAATGATGACGGAAATATAGGTGGCAGGTGAAAATCAACAAGAAGTAAGTAGTTAAGTCACAAATTAGTGTATAAGGGTAAGTACGTAAGTAGATTTCACATCGTCTAGTGTTAGAATGAAAAACTATGAGCCAAGTCCAACCGCTAGTTAAAGAAAAAATAATAGGCATGGATGTGACCGGCACTGTTGATGTGACTGATCCCCGTAGCGTTTGTGATGCCGTATTGGCTATTTTTAATCGTCGTTACCCCGACACTTCCTTTGTTATTATTGATCGACTTTATCAAGATTTTGCCAAGCTTTATCGTGGTGAGTTAGAAGGTTTTCTAGCTTGCGATACCAGTTATCACGATATACAGCATGTGCTTGATGTCAGTCTTGCCATGGCCCGTTTAATTGATGGCTATGAAATAACGGCTACTTCAGATGACAGTTTGGGGCCAGATCTGGCCTTATTAGGTCTAGTAATCGCATTATTTCACGACTCTGGCTATATTCGCCGAGCTAACGAGCAGGTTAGTCATGGGGCTGAATATACTAAAATTCATGTAAGCCGCAGTGCACAATTTATGGCGGAATATCTTCCCTCTATCGATATGTCTCGGTTGATTTCTTTGAGTGGTAAGCTGGTTCATTTCACCGGTTATGAATATAAACCGGAAGATATAGATGTCAGTGATGAGCGGCATCGAGTAATTGGTTGTTTAGTCGGTACGGCTGATGTTATTGCGCAAATGGCGGACCCTGCTTATTTAGAAAAATGTCGAGATCACTTGTACCCGGAATTTGAACTCGGTGGTATTGCGCGCCAGCAGCTCGCTGATGGTAGTGAGCAGGTTGTTTACGAATCGCCGGAAGATTTGTTAGTTAAAACGCCTGAGTTTATTCAATCGACTATTACTAACCGCTTGAATGGCAATTTTAGGGGGATGTTCCATCATGTTGAAGCCCACTTCGGTGGTCGCAACTTGTATATGGAGGCATTAGAGCATAATTGCCAGCATTTAGAGTCATTGCTAAAACAAAATGATCCCTCACTGTTAATAAGCCGCTCGCTACGCCCTTAATAATTCGTTAATTTAAGTCAATTTATTTTGAAACTCTCTCATCTTGCGGTCATCGACAACCCACATTTTACCAGCAAAAGTGAAGCCTTAGCTCAGCACTTGCAGCTACCGTTATTGCAGGGGAATGATGCAGAGCTGCTACCTCCTTATGTCTTAACATATACCGCTAACGGCTTAGCCCTGCAGCAAACAGGGAAAAAAGCTGACGGTCCGGTCATTATTGATTTTGTTAATGGCGCCAGCGCTTACCGTCGTAATCAAGGAGGTGGTGAGCTTATTGTAAAGGCTGTTGCTGGCGATAAAAAAAATCGACCTACAGTGCTTGATGTAACCGCTGGTTTAGGGAGAGATAGTTTTGTTTTGGCGACATGGGGTTATCAGGTGACCTCGTTAGAGCGCTCTCCCATTATTGTGAGCTTATTAGAGGACGGCTTGCAGCGGGCAAGGTTGGCAGTGACCAATGGAGTAAGTTCTGAGTCCAGTAATGAAATGAAAGCCGAGGAGTGCAGTGAATTAGAGGCTGTGCTGAATCGGTTAAAGCTAATCCAAGCTGATGCATTGGATTACTTGGTCGGTCCCGTAAAAGATAGTCCTCCCGATGTTATTGTGATTGATCCGATGTTCCCGCCCTCCAAAAAGAGCGCCTT
>CALBVI010000337.1 GCA_937969395.1 uncultured Spongiibacteraceae bacterium
TTATGTTAAGAGTTCTTCAGGAGGTTGAGTGCAAGATAGTTTAGCCCCCAACATTTCTTCTAATGGCCCCAACAAAAAGGCATCATCTTCACAGGCGAAACTAATCGAAGTACCTAATGCACCAGCACGGCCAGTACGACCAATTCGGTGAACGTAATCCTCAGGGTCTTCAGGTAAGGTGTAATTAACAACGTGGGTAATACCATCAACATGAATACCGCGACCCGCAACATCCGTAGCTACTAACACCTGCAACTTGCCTTCCTTAAAGCTTTTAAGCGTACTAGAACGCTTATTTTGCGCGACTTCACCGGACAACATACCGCAACGTACACCCGCTTTTTGCAAACGCTCGAATAGTTTACGTGTTTGATCGCGTCGATTAGCAAATACAATGACACTCTTAGCATCAGGCTGCTTAATAATATTGCGTAGCAATTTGTATTTTTCGCTAGTCGATACGATATACACTTTTTGATCGACGGTATCTGTCGCTACATGATCAGGTTCAATTTCTAACTGGAAAGGCTCAAATGTCCACTGTTCTGTCAGGCTCATAACTTCTGGGGTAAAGGTAGCGCTGAACAATAAGGTCTGACGGTTTTCTTTTTGCGGTGTACTGCGAACAATGCGTCGCACCTGAGGGATAAAGCCCATATCTAACATACGATCAGCTTCATCAATCACTAAAAATTCAACCTGGTCGAGAAAAAGATCTTTGCGGCTTTGAAAATCGAGTAATCGTCCCGGAGAGGCAACAACAATATCGACCAGAGAATTCTTTAAGGTTGATAATTGTTTTTGGTAATCCATGCCGCCAATCAAAGTCGCTACTTTTAAATCTGTGTGCTTGGTTAAATGCCTAGCATCTTCACCAATTTGCACGACCAATTCTCGTGTGGGTGCAATAATCAGTGCCCGTGGTTCACCAGAATAGCGATCATCTGTAATTGGGTTATTTAATAGGTCGTTAATAATCGTAATTAAAAAGGCCGCTGTTTTACCGGTACCTGTTTGCGCCTTACCGATAGCATCATGCCCCTGCAGGGTTTGCGGTAATACGCCAGCCTGAATCGGCGAGCAATACTCAAAACCTAAATCAGCGATGCCATGCATTAGACGCTCATCAAGACCTAGATCATGAAAGCGCGTTTTACCCTCAACTTCTGGTACTTTAAACTGCTCAACAGACCATGCTTTGGCTTGTGGCTTTGCCGCTTTTTTACCATGAGGCTTACGCTGACGCGGCTTTTTATCCGCTGACTGAGATGTTTTATTAGCTGTATCAACTGATTTTTGCGGCGCTTTTTTCTTACCGAATAACTTACCAAGCAATATTTTTTCTCTACTTTAAATTGTCGTTTTTTATAAGCCGATCATTCTAGCACCATTAGCACAAATAATATTCAAAACTCATTATTTAGACATAGGCTCGTATCGGCGTAGAAACATAGTAAGACGATAAGCGGCCTCATAAAAGAATACCTTTGTACCTAACCATCGGCACAAACGGGACAATCTGGGTTTTTGCTCACCCTCAGTTTGCGCCATTCCATGGTTTTAGCATCAAAGATCATGAGTTGCCCAACTAAGCCTTCACCAAATCCTGTGATCACTTTAATGGCTTCAAGCGCCTGTATTGAACCAATCACCCCCACCAAGGGAGCTAATACGCCACTATCGGAACAATTTAGCTGGCTATCATCGGTATTATCATCATACAAACAACGATAGCAAGGACTGCTCTGTTGTCGACTATCAAAGACAATCACTTGCCCTTCGCTACGAATAGCAGCACCAGATACCAAGGGTTTTTTTAATGTGACACAAACGCGATTTAACTCAAAACGGCTACTAAAATTATCGCTAGCATCAACCACTACATCAACGGCTGTTATCGCATCGATAAGTGACTGCCCTTGCAAGCGTTCATTAATACAATGAACATTAACATCATTATTTAAGCGTTTAATTTCATCACTAGCGGATGAAGTCTTTAATTGGCCAATATCATCAGCGCCATGGGCAATTTGTCGCTGCAAATTACTCAGCTCTACTTCATCAAAATCCGCCAACCATAATTCACCGACACCTGCAGCCGCTAAATACATAGCAATAGGACAACCTAAACCACCTAAGCCAACAATCAATACTTTGGCATTCAGTAATTGCTCTTGTTTATCATAATCAAAATCATTTAATAAAATGTGTCTGCTGTAGCGTAGCAATTGCTCTTCATTCATCATTTTATCTAGGCCTCTGTTGGCACAATTTTTTTAATACCGGGGCTTCTTGATGTATAGCCGCCAGTAATTCGATCGTGACCGGCAAGATCTTGTGTAGTGGCAATATTAACAAACTGGCCAAGCCGTAATAAATCTCGGACCGCTGCCCCTTGATCATAACCATGCTCAAGTAACAAATAGCCATCCGCGTTTAAATAGCTTGGCGCAGTAGCTATAATTTTTTCAATATCAGCTAAGCCTTTATTATCGGCAATTAATGCCGAGGACGGCTCAAAACGGACATCGCCCTGTTTTAAATGAGGATCGGCAGGGTCGATATAGGGAGGGTTACTAACGATAATATCAAATTGCTGCAGCTCAATAT
>CALBVI010000338.1 GCA_937969395.1 uncultured Spongiibacteraceae bacterium
CATCAATTAAGGCGCTTTTACCTTATCCATTACTGAAAGTGCATGTGATGCTTTCAAAACGATGGCATAACTCACTTTTTCAAAGGTTCGGAATACCATTAATAAGCCTGCTCTGGAATCGGGTACTTTAACAATTTCACCGGTCACAGGATCACGAACATTTTCACCAACGCGGTAAATCGCCATAACATGACCAATATCCAACCCTTCACGAGCACCTTTATTAATCACAACAATATCCATACTGCCGATTTGTGAAACACCACCTTCAACAGCTATCAAATAGCCTTCAACATCATCATCAGATGCAGTGGGATAAAAGTTTGTATTAATACGACGTTCTTCATCAATGAGTAAACGATCACTACGGCGAACTTCTTGGCTTGTTTGATTAAGTGCCAAATTAGCAATTTCACCTTCTAGATCAATCACCTTCGCTGTAGCCACCGACATTGCTTGATAGCCTAATAACTCTTCTGTCTCCGGATCGATATAAGCTTGTCCAGGACGCACAATGCTATAACTTTCTTGTCCCTCAACAAACTGACCTCTGGCAAACAGCTCATCGCCAGCACCACTAACAATATGACCTGACTTACCCGCCAAAACATAGGGAGCAGCATTTAACGATCCGCCATCAACAACTCGGCTCTCTGTTAAAAACGGCGCAATTGCATCTAGAGGAATAGCTGGAATGGCTAAATCTAAATCAGAAATTCTCACTTGCGGGGTTAATTTAATATCTTTGTTGCGGCTTACTACCAGCCTAGGTTGACCATTGATATACACCAAACTCAATTTATCACCGGGATAAATTAAATGTGGGTTAGCCACCTGGGGGTTGATATGCCATATTTCAGGCCACTTCCAAGGGCTCTCTAGGAACATTCCAGAGATATCCCATAAGGTATCGCCTTTTTTAACAATATAAGTCGTTGGATGGCCATCCTTTAAGGCAAGATTATCTTGCGCCTGCAAAGGAGAAACTTGTAATAATACTGAGAGAACAAGTACCTTAAAGCATCTCAATAATGGCGTATTCCCTAGTAGGGCTTTTTTCATAGCAACATTCCTTTCTGCGGAACTTTTCTTAGCAGCTTTTATAACAATGAATAATAGTGATGGTAGATTAGACCAATAATTCTTTTTGTGTCGGTTACTTAGTTATTTGCTTGTTAATTTTGCAACTGAATTCACTAGTTAACATTATTCAGCAACCTGTATACTATAGCAGCTAACCGGCAATTCTCACCTGCTATGAAGCAGGAATATTTGCTTTCTGATCATAATCTTAGCAGCAAGACTTAGATTCATACTAGAAGTTCATCACAAACTCACATGGCCATTTTAGAGATCCTCGAATTCCCCGACCCAAAACTGCGCACTATAGCTAAACCTGTCGTGCAAGTTGACGACACTATTCGCGCAATTATCGACGATATGTTCGAGACCATGTATACCGCACCAGGTATTGGTCTTGCCGCGACTCAAGTCGATATCCATCAGCAAATCATTGTTATGGATGTCAGTGAAGACAACAACGAACCTTTGGTTTTTATCAACCCAGAAATTACTGTGCTCGACGGCCCTGATCACGATTACGATGAGGGCTGCCTCTCTGTACCTGGTTTTTTTGAAACAGTAACTCGACCAGGGCAAGTGTCAGTAAAAGCACTTGATCGTGACGGCAAAAGCTTCGAAATGCAGCCTACTGAGTTATTAGCTGTTTGCATTCAACATGAAGTAGATCATCTAAACGGCAAATTATTTGTTGATTATTTATCAACGCTGAAACGCAGCCGTATTCGCAGCAAACTCGAAAAACTCCATAAGCAAAAAGACTAGCACTGCTTGTTTTAGTTTTAAATAGAACTACACACTAAGGCTTATCAATGAAGCAAGCGTCACCGCTACGAATTATCTTTGCAGGGACACCTGACTTTGCTGCTACCCACTTGCAAGCCCTGCTTAATAGCGGCCAGCACAACGTAGTTGCCGTTTACAGTCAACCTGATCGCCCAGCCGGTAGAGGCAAAAAGCTTAAACCCAGCCCGGTAAAACAGCTTGCCCTTGAGCATAATATCCCCGTTTATCAGCCCCTCAACTTCAAAGCGGTTGAAGATCAGCAGCAATTAGCTGATCTCAATGCCGATCTAATGGTTGTAGTCGCTTATGGACTTCTGTTGCCACCGGTCATATTGGAAACCCCTCGCTTAGGATGCATCAACGTACATGCGTCATTATTACCACGCTGGCGTGGAGCAGCACCTATTCAGCGAGCCATTGAAGCTGGAGACAAAACCAGCGGGGTCACCATTATGCAAATGGACGAGGGGCTTGATACCGGAGCAATGCTCTCAATCGCCCAGTGTGATATTTCAGCCACGGAAACAGGCAGCTCGTTACACGATAAACTCGCGGAAATCGGCACGCCCGCACTGATAGATGCTATCAATGCTATTGCTATGAACGCCATAACTGGCACAAAGCAAGATGATAGTCAGGCCAATTATGCCGCTAAAATTTCTAAACAAGATGCAATTATTGACTGGCAGCAATCGGCCATCGAAATCGATCGAAAAATTCGTGCCTTTAATTCTTTCCCTATTGCCTACACTCAGCTTAATGGCGACCGCATTAAAATTTGGCAGGCAGTTGTCAATGAACAAACCGGTGCTCCCGGAACGATTATCGCAGCTGATAAAAAAACCATTGTGGTTGCATGCGGCGAAGGCAGTTTAAGTCTACAGCAACTGCAATTGCCCGGAGGTAAACCGCTGGCAGTCAATGCAGTCATGAATTCAAAAGCCGATATTTTTACTGTAGGTACTCGCTTTGATAGTTAAAGGTGACTAAATCTTCATGGTTAACACCCGCAACTATTCATCTAAATCAAAAACTATGAGCATCAAAAAGTGAGCAAACTACTAAGTTGCAGAGCTGCAGCAGCAAAATGTTTAGTGGCGGTATACGATGGTGCGTCATTATCACAGCAAATTCCACTCTTCGAGTTAGCTGTTGCAGAGCGCGACCGAGCATTATTTCGACAACTTTGTTACGGCAGTTTGCGACTTTTCCCACGTTTAGCCGCCACGGTTAACCTACTACTCAGTAAACCGTTAAAAAATAAAGACCGTGATATTTTGATGCTGATTATTCTCGGCGGCTATCAACTAACAGAAACTCGAATTCCAGCCCACGCGGCACTTAACACCACGGTAGCAGCCACTCGTGAATTCAAAAAACCTTGGGCCAAAGGCTTAATCAACGGCGTATTGCGACAGTGGCAGCGACAACAGGACGAGCTGCTTGAACAGCTCAGCCCGGCAGAACAGGCAGCGCAGGCGAACTGGTTTTACAAGGCGGTAAAAAAATCGTGGCCACAACAAGCACACGATATTTTTGAGCAAAACAACCAGCACCCTCCAATGTGCCTGCGCATCAATCATCAAAAAACGAATCGCACTGACTATTTAACACTATTAAAACAAGCTGATATTGCTGCCGATGCTTGTGACTTTGCCCCTCAAGGTATTCGTTTGCAGCAACCAACAGCAGTCAATCAGCTGCCTTTTTTTGACGAAGGTTGGGTCAGCGTACAAGACGAAGCCGCACAGTTAGCTGCTAATTTATTAGCGCCAGAAGCCGAGCAGCGGATACTCGATGCTTGCTGCGCACCTGGCGGTAAAACCTGTCACCTGCTTGAACTTGAGCCTAATCTTAAAGAAGTACTAGCACTCGACATTGACGACAAACGTTTGCAGCGCGTTACTGAAAACCTACAGCGCTTACAGCTCAGCGCCACACTCTTAGCTGCCGATGCGGCCAATATTGATAGCTGGTGGGATCAACAATATTTCGACCGCATACTACTCGATGCACCATGCTCAGCCACCGGTGTTATTCGTCGCAACCCAGACATTAAACTGCATCGCAGCGAACAAGATATTCAGCAACTGGCACAGCTGCAACTTGAGATACTAACGAACTTATGGACGACACTTAAACCCGGCGGACGCCTACTTTACGCCACTTGCTCAGTACTGCCGCAAGAGAACGAACAAATCGTCGCACAGTTTTGTCAGCAACAGGCCGATGCTAAACATCTTACTATCGATGTTAACTGGGGATTAGAGCGCGAGTACGGGCGACAGCTTTTTCCTACAGCTAACGGCCATGATGGCTTTTTTTACGCACTACTAGAAAAACCGTTGTAATAAATGAACAACACCCTTAAAAAAAATGGCCTTTGTTAAATATCGGCATACAATAAACCCTATAGATACATAAACCCTCTAACTACGACGCAGTAATACGGCTTCATCAATTATGAAAATAATTATTCTCGGTGCAGGGCAGGTTGGCGGTTCTTTAGCCGAGCATCTTGCCGATGAACAAAATGACATCACACTCGTTGATACCAATGGTGATCGACTGCGTGAATTACAAGACCGCATTGATATCGGCACTATAACCGGCAACGCCTCTCACCCTGATGTCTTACAACGCGCCGGTGCTGATGATGCTGACCTCATCATAGCGGTCACCAATACCGATGAAGTCAATATGGTTGCCTGCCAAGTCGCTTATACGCTCTTTCGTACACCCACAAAAATTTCTCGCATTAGAGCATTACCTTACCTAGAACAAGACAAGTTATTTGATAATAAATCGATTCCCATCGACGTTATTATCAGCCCAGAATTATTAGTTACCCAACACGTTACGCGCATGATTCAATATCCTGGCGCATTACAAATGGTTGATTTTGCTGACGGCAAAGTAAGACTAGTCGCCGTTAAGGCTTATCACGACGGCCCTATTGTCGGCTGTGAACTGCGCGAAATTCGCAGCCATATGCCCAATATTGATACCCGAGTTGCAGCTATATTCCGCCGCGACCACCCCATCATGCCAACAGCCGAAACAGTTATTGAAGTCGATGATGAAGTTTTCTTTATCGCCTCACGTGAGAACATCCGCCCAGTGATGAGTGAACTACGCCGCTTGGATAAACCCTATAAACGTATTTTAATTGCCGGTGGCGGTAATATTGGCGAGCGCTTATGTGCGACGATCGAAAAGGATTATCAAGTCAAAATCATTGAGCAAAGTTATGCTCGCTGCCGTCAATTGTCAGAGATTCTCACCAAGACAATCGTTCTACACGGCAATGCCTCTGACCGCGATTTGTTAACAGCAGAAAGCATAGAAGACGTTGATGTTTTTTGCGCACTAACCAGTGATGATGAAGCTAACATTAT
>CALBVI010000339.1 GCA_937969395.1 uncultured Spongiibacteraceae bacterium
CACCATTGGTGAACCATCACGGGTTTCATTACCGGTGATGCGAATATTATCTCCAACCGTAAGGGTTTGTTTATCCCATCCTGTACGACGCAAATTAGTTGCAGCGACTCCTTCAGCTACCCAATTGGTCATAGAACCATCGTCATTCTTAACATCAAAGTAAATCAACACGTGAGGGTTTTTAAAGTTGTATTTAGTCACCGTGCCCTCAACATCAATTATGCTATCGGCTTTAAATGTTGCAGCGAAAGAGTGATGTGCATGTGCAGCAACACTGCTAAAAATACAACTGGTGACAAATGCTAATTGAATAAACTTTTTAATCATTACTTCACTCCGAATCGCAGACACAGGCAACTTTCATTAACAGTACGTTGATAATACGTTTATCTATCAACGCTATCGCCATTAAAAGCGTAACTTAATACAGCTCATTGCTGCCGTGGTTTTCTGGTTCTTATCATTATTAAAAGGCGCGATTAAATCATTAACTTCACTGATTCGCTGATATTGCAGCCAACTATACTAAATGAATCTTCACAAAAAAGACATATGGCAACGCAGTATGCCCTCTTCAAAAAAAACAATACCTCGATCATTAATTCTGTTGTGTCAATAAGTTATCGCACATAAAAAAAGGGCTGCAACTATGCAACCCTTTTCAGTTCGTTATAGCTTACGGTTAAGCTTTTGTCGCCGGCGGTAAAACACGGCCTACTAACTCACCAAAACCAATTCGCGGATAACCTTCTTTTTGACTTGCTCCACGAACAGTTACTTCATCGCCAATTTCTAAAAAGCTGCGAATTTCTCCGCTAGGTAACTCAAATGTTTTCTTGCCGCCTTCGGATAGCTCATACAAACATGCTGATTCATGTGGCGCAGGACCAGATACCGTGCCACTACCAATTAAATCCCCAGGACGTAAATTACAACCGCTGCTGGTATGCTGAGTTACAATCTGTGAAAGCGTCCAGTGCACATCACGTAGACGGTTGCTGCTGTTTTTATGCGGCGCTACACCATCAGCACGCATTTTGTTACTCGACAAGAACACTTCAAATTCAACATCCAAAGCACCTTCAGCGCGATTGCGATCAGATGATAGATAATCAAGCGGTTCGGGCCAATCATCACCAGGTGACGTCTGTGGCGCTCTAAATGGCGCAAGCGCTTCCAAGGTAATAATCCATGGTGACATTGAAGTCCCATGATTTTTGCCCAAGAAAGGACCTAACGGTAAACGCTCCCATTTTTGAATGTCGCGGCCAGACCAATCATTCACTAAACAAAAACCAAAAATATGATTTTCAGCATCATCTAGAGCGATTGGATGCCCTCTTTCATTACCTGTACCAATAATAATGCCTAGTTCTAATTCGTAATCAAATTTCTCGCTAGGCTTATACGCAGGTATTTCATTGTCTTCTTCGATCTGTCCCAATGGTAAATAGACTGGCTCACCAGAAACAACAACAGAAGAAGCACGACCGTGGTAAGCCCGCGGCAAATAAAAACCGTTAGCTAGCGGCTTAGAAGACCCCGACATAATTTTACGCATACGCACTGCATGGTGGTGTGAACATTCATAATCAGTAAAATCACCAATGTTCATCGGCATAATTAATTTAGCCGATGCCTGCGCTATTAATACTTCACCGCTTGATGATTTGGCACGAGCAGATAATTCACCTTCATTTAATAATAAAGCAAACAAATGACTGCGAGTTTCACGCCATTGCGCACGATTTAAACCCATAAAATCATTTAGCGTTTTTTGAGTTAATGCTTGAACGATAACATCTGACAAGCCATCCAATAAACCTGCTTTTTTACAAGCCAGCAAATCAAGAATTTGATCGCCAATTCCAACACCTATTTGCGCTTCTTGTGCTCCGGACACATAAACACAAAAGGGTAAATTTTGAATAGGAAAATCTACATCTTTAACATTAGCCGACTCGACCCAACTCTGGGCATCAGCTGCGTGTGTTTCATTTAACATTTAATCTATTTCCTTCTTGGACAATAATTTTTAGTGTTGATGGTTTACGCTTAATCCACATCACTAATATATTCTTTAATAAATTCAATCGAAGCAGGATTAACATTACCTGTCTCGCTAAAACGCTGTGTAATATAATCGTTAGGAACTACCTCATAAAAGTAACCTAACACTTTGGTTACTTCAGCAATCATTTCTGGGTCAACAACCGCTTTTGCAAAACCTTCACGTAATGCCGCTAAGGCCTCAGGGTCTGTGCCCGGAGGCGCCAATAACATATTGTCGGCAACGCTGCGTAAATCGAGCGCCGTTTTTAATGCCTCCCAATATTCACCACTTGGTGCTTTGCCATGAACTAATTCATAGGTTTCCATAAACGTTGGAATTTCAGGCGCAAAATCACTACGAGGATAAGTGCCATCAGCTGCGCGATAAGGAAACTGCCATAACGGCGAAACAATACCTGTTTCAACCAGTGTTGGTTCAACCGCAGAACGATAACCTGAAAAAGTACTTGAGAATGTATTTACTTCGCTGGTTTGTATCGCGTTGCGCACGGTATTTTCACTAGAGTAGCCAGTGACATACTTATGTTTAAAATCCATGCTATCTAAAGCTAACCGCGCCATCAGATCTAAACTTGAACTTGTGCGAATACCACCTAATCGTAAGCCGCTTGCATCCTGCATTTGCTTCGCAGATTCAAGCCCGCCATCGACTAAATCATTTCTTGCAAACTGAACGAGAGGACCACTTCTTAAACCACCAACCACATCAAATTTATCAAGCTCATAACGTACGCCTGGCTCACCCAATAATGGAACCAACAAACTAATGGGCGCGAATAACATAGTTCGGCCATCGGGACGTGCTTTTTCATAAGCGTAATTTAATGCTCGAATACCGGCAGCACCTGACATGTTTTTTACAATCACGTCGGGGTTGCCTGGAATGTGCTTACTCAGATATTTATTCAACAAACGCGCACCGGTATCGGTACCACCACCGGGATTAAACCCCACCAAAATCGTTAGTGTTTTACCTTCAAAATCTTGCGCCAAAGTATTTAGCGAGCAAACACTGGCAACTGCACCAAGCAGAACACTCGCTAGCATCGATCTAACGTTTAATTTTTTCATCTATAAATCCTCAATACCTAAATTGCTTTAACGATCTCTTTAGCATAAATAATTAACGATCTTCCGCTAATCGCATACCGTACGCTTTGCCGGCTTTCTCATTAAGATTGTCATTGCGATTAGCTGAACGCATATTGCGTGAATAGTGTCCTAAAGAACCACCACGAAGAGGCCCGCGAGCACAATCACCCTCCATCCAAGCACTGCCATCAGTTGGCGCACCTTCGTAATCTTCATTCCAGCAATCGGCAGTCCACTCCCAAACATTACCGATAATATCGTGAAAACCCCAAGGGTTAGGTATAAAAGAACCAACCGGTGATGAATTTTCCCACTTGTCATTGCCGAAAGCCCCTACGCCTTTAGCGCAGCAATCTGTTGGACCATAGTTAGCTTGATCGCGAGTTATCGTGTCACCCCAAGGAAATGCTGTATCTGTACCAGCACGAGCGGCATATTCCCACTCGGCCTCAGTCGGCAAACGAAACTTTCTTCCGGTCTCTTTATTGATCCACTCAATCAATGCTAATGCATCATGACGAGTAACATTAGCCGCTGGTTGTTGGCCTCGCCCCCAACCTAAATCATCTTCTTTAGGATAACCCGTAGTTTCTGAGAATAAATCAAATAACGCCATCGTCACTTCATATTTTGCTAAAGAAAATGATTTAACACTAACCTCATGAATAGGTAATTCATTAGCATCGCCCTCTCCTGCTATATCACCCATTTTAAACGTGCCACTCTCAACACTAATCATTTCGGGTAACAGCTCATTAATCTTTGCAGCTGGATTTGCGGAAGCAGCAAAAACGAAAGACTGACCCAATGTAACCGCAATCATTAACAAACTCATCGACAATACTTTTTTCATGAAACTCACTCTCGCTAATTTTTTAATCACACTATTGATTAGTGCTTTCTAATTAATAAGAAAATAATCTAAATACAGGATCTCATTAAAAAGTTTAAACACGTATTCGAAACACTTAGCCTAAACAAAGAACCAAGCTGGTATCCATTGTGGTAGGAGCCCCGGTAAATACTGCTCCAACCATGAAGGGTACCAAAACAAATGCATTACTCGATCATAAAAAGCCAGCATGAACATCCAAGCAACAATGGCATAACCAATACAAAAACGTTTACGGTAACCACCCCATCGAGATAAATAAACTGCGATATAAAGTGGCAAAGCAATTTTTTGACCGACCACTAACATCACTAATACCATCGCGATTAAATAAAAGAAGAAATGCCCAGCTTTTTTCAAGCTAGCTTGCTGCCCTGCTTCTATCGCTACAGCAAGTAAGCCGCCTTCATTTTTTGTTTTAAGTTTTAATGCCAAACCATCATTGATTAAAATAAAGAAGGCAAAAACTGCTGCGCAAGAACTGACTAATAAGGGGAATTTTTTTACTGAATTCGGCCAATCGCCTGCCAATAAAGCCGCACTACAAAATAAGACAAATATGATCAGTGCAAAGGGAAGAGAGAAAATAGGATTACCACCGGTAC
>CALBVI010000340.1 GCA_937969395.1 uncultured Spongiibacteraceae bacterium
CACCTGTTACATCGGCTTTGTAGTGTTTGGCGCAGTGAATGCCTGCCAGTCCCCAGCCGCAACCTAGTTCTAATACCTTAATGCCTTGTTCTGGTGGGTTGTGCTGTAAAAAGTCCATTAGAAGATAGCTTGATCCCCAGAATTTATTTCCATGGATGGAGGGCGTTTCTTCGTTGTTTTTAATCTGGCGAATAGTTTTATGCTGAGACGTGAGAATATCGATTCCAAAAGCTTCTCGAATGTTTTTTTTAGCTACGGGCGCTGCGTGTGATTTCATCGTGATAATTCTAATTCGTGGAATGCGCATACGATAACGAGAAAATGTGAAAAATACTAGATCGTCGTGCTATTGCTAATAAATCGAATCTTCCTGGTGATGTTATTAGTTTTTTAAGGAGAATAATTAAAGGAATTTTTGATTAAGCTGTGAGCAATGAAGAGGGAGATACGTTTCGTATATCAAAATGCAGTGGTTTAAACAGTTATCATCGCTTGCTCAGTTAAAGCACATCTCAAGATAAAAGTTGCCTTTGTCAGTGGCAAAAGGCAGCACTATAGTTTGCCCTTTAATATTGTGTTCAACGATTTGATCTGAGCCAAGAAGGGTTGAGGGGCGGGTAAGATCAAATTCAATACCTTGCTCAGAATAGAGGCGTTTTGCGCCGCCGGTAATAATGTTGGTTATTTCGCCAACAAGGTCGATAATGCCTTCATCGATGCATTCAAAGCTCTCACCCAGCATTTTTTCTGAAATATTTAAAATTGAGTTTTCTGAGAAACTAATAGCGAGGGAACCGTTAGTTTTTTCCCCTGAAAAAGCAATTTTCCCTGTTATATCCCCCAGTACTTTATTTCCCTCTTTGATACAGGGTTTTCCGGGTTTTGCCTCAATCATAGCCATGGTTGATAGCACCGTCATGGTTGATTCAAGTAGGGGGTTTATGTATTTCACATTCATACTGAGATTCAATGATTTCCTGTTGTCGACCTCTAATAAAGGTAGTTGGGCTTTATAGATTTGTACAATCAATAGCTATTAATTTCTGAGAGGGTTTTGGCTGTTGGCTGGCTGTTTAATATGAACTGTGCTCTTAGTGACTTATATCACGCTGAGACGGTTTTGGGTGGAGGATAGTGGGTTGGGCAGCCTATAGCGTAGGAGGCTGTCTAGCGTGTGTGTTAGGTAACGTCAGACATAATGTTTTCTGATTGAATCCAGCGCTCTACCTTTTGTTTGACAACAACGAGTTTAATCGGTTTTTTGATATAATCGTTCATGCCTGCGCTAATGCAGCGTACATTGTCATCAGACATTGCATTTGCTGTCACTGCAACAATTGGAATATTTGAGTAGGCTTTATTGGAGGAGCGTATTTTTTTTGTCGTTTCGTAGCCGTCCATTAGTGGCATTTGGCAATCCATCATAATCAGTTTAATTGGCTGTTGGTCGAGTATTTTTAAGGCTTGTTCTCCGTTATCAGCCGTTAACACCATATATCCAATTTCTTCTAGCATGCTTTTTAAAATTAATTGATTAATCGGATTATCCTCAACCACTAAGACCGCGTTAAGCGTCGCCAAGCTATGGTTGAATGAAGTTTTAGCGGCCGCTGGTGTCAATTCTTCACTAACCTTTATGGGTAGGCTTAAAATGAATGTTGACCCTTGATTAAGCCTAGATGTGACGGTGATTTCCCCGTTCATTAATGACGCTAATTGCTGACAGATTGATAGGCCAATACCCAGCCCTTGATGTTTTTTATTGTTGCTATCGATCTTCTTAAATGCGTTGAAAATAAGGTCGAGTTTTTTATTGGCGATTCCAGCGCCGGTATCAGACACTGAGAATTGAAGTTGCTGGTTATTTGTTGCGCTATCATGATAAAACTCAACGCCAATTTTTATAGATCCTTTATCGGTGAATTTAATAGCATTATCAATGAGTTGTTGAAGAATAAGTAAGATTTTGTCCTTGTCGCTATCAATACTTAAAGGCACATTCTTAGCGATAAACCATTGATCTTTTAAACCTTTATTTTGGCATTTTTTTCTTAATTGAGTTGATAATTCGGATAGCGCAGAGCGTATTTCAAATGATTCTTCTACTGTTTCTATTTTGCCATCGCCCATTTCCGAAAATCGAAGAATGGAACCAATTAACGTTGTCATTTCTTGTGCTGATATTTGCGCTGTTTGTAAGTAGTTTTTTTGCTCGTCGGTTAAATTAGATGTTTTTATGAGTTCTAGTGAGCCTTCAACGCCATTCATGGGTGTTCGTAATTCGTGGCTTATTGTTGATAAAAATCGATCTTTAATAAGATTGTTATTCTCTAACTGCGCGAGTGCGGTGTTTAATTCACTATTAGTTGATTGTAGGCTTTTTGTTGAATCTTTAAGTAAGAGCCTATCTAATCGCCGCTGTCTTAGATCAAATAAATAAAGAGAATTGGCTAAAAACACCATTTGAATAATATGGCTGATTAAAATAATTTTTGGAGATAAAGTGATTGTAAACCCTATATTGATGCTTTGGGTAAAGTAAAAAATAGTCCCTGGTAGCATGGAAATCCACGCTAGAAAAAAGGTCAATGAATAGAGGTGGTTTTTTTTAATTTGCTGTGAGCTTATTGCAATAATGATAAGTACCGATGCTGCATGAGTGATCATTATTCTATCTATATTGTGTGATAATAATATAAACTCGATAAATACAAGAGTGTTTATTATTTTTAAAAATAATAAAAAACGGGTTGTTATCGGTGATTTATGCTTTAAATAGAATAAGCTTGTTGTTAGCTGAATGGATAAAATAGTTACAAGAAAAACGAAAGTGACAGGAGCATACTGGTTTAAAATAGGTAGATTTGGCCAAATAAATTTAAAAGTGTAACCGTTGATGGAGGCAAGTAATAAGGTGAAAAAAAGCGTGTAGAAAGAGAAGTATAAATAACTAATGTTTTTTGTAGGGATATAGTTGATTGCACCATAAATAATTAGCAATAACATTATGCCAAAAAAAACGCCGAAGTAGGTGCTTTTTTGCATGTTGCTTGAGTAAGCATACTCGGTACTACTTAATGTGATGGGAAAGCTTATTTTACTGGTGCTTTTGACTCGAATGAAAATATCGATAGTTTCGTTAGGTAAAAAGTTAATGCTGCTTACAAAGTTAGATGTCTTGAAATTTCTATTATCAAAAGCTTGCGTATCCCCCATAAATTGATGTGTTATTGTGCCGTCACTTCTTTTGATATAGATGTCTAGCTGATCTAGTTGGGGGGCAGCAATGTCTAGCAGGCGAGTTATGTTATCGCTCCTGTCATCATTGCGTACATTCTGCCTAATTATTGTTGAATAAAACCAGATGGGTTTTGACGAATACCGTTTATCAACAATTTGCTCAGTGTTTCTTTTAAATTGGCTTAGGATATTACTTTGCATAACTTGGTTTATTGTCAGTGACTCTGTCCCGTCAACAAGCCATGATAGATGAGGTGCTAGGTTGTATATGGCTTGTTGGTCATTGATCGTTAGGGGCTGGGCTTGAGCAGTTTGTAAATTAAAAAGAAGAGTAATGAAAATACAGGCAATTACTTTTAAGGCTGGTCGAATGTTACCGTAAGAGGAAGAGTCATTTATCTGGTGAATAACCCTGTAAAAATATTGGTTATAACCTTTTCTGCGGAACGTAGAGAGCACTGAGTTATTACCTTTGATCGATCACGTGTTCACTTATCATGTGTATAGTTGCTATAAATTGCTTCTTGGGGAAAGCGAAGCATAGTTCTGTGCGACAGATTTTTTTGATCTCATCTACTTTAAGATTTATCTTGAGAATTCAAATACGTAATTGCCACTACTTTTCGAGTTAAATCGATACCTGCTAGTTAAATTCGGAAAAAATCCTCCTTGATATCGCAAAGATGATCTAAGCTGTGTGCTATGTATGCATTAATTGTTGACCCTTCAAAAACTTACCGTACATTGCTCTCTTCCGTATTAGAGGGGTATGGTTTTGGTGTAATGAGTGCGCCTGATAGTGCGCTAGCTTTAACACTTGTGGCGAAAAATCGTTACGATTTGATTTGTGTTTCGATTGAAGGTTCTAGCAACGAGCTTTTTTCTTTAATAAGAGGGAGTGGACTTAATAAGAATACTCCCATTGTGATGCTGACCTCTAATTATAGTCGGGAGGTCATTGAAAAAAGTATTGCTGCAGGGGTTACTCATGTTTTTCAAAAGAAGGCGTTTTCGGTATTTAGCAATTATCTGGGGCAGTTTTGTAAGGAGTTATTGTTTGCCGATGTTGTTACAGGGAAGATTCTTTATGTAGAAGATAGCTTGTCTGTGGCCGCGGCAACAGTACAGCTATTAACTAGTACGGGGCATCAAGTGGAGCACTGTACCTTTGCTGAAGATGCTATAGATAAGTTTTTAGCGTCCGAATATGATTTGGTATTGACTGACCTATTGTTAGCTGGAGAGGCTGGCGGCTTGGATATTGTTAGAAGTATTCGATCATGTGCTGATGGGAATAAAAAAAATGTTCCTGTGTTGGCCGTAAGCGCCTTTGAGGATTCTGCGCGAAGAATTGAATTGTTTCGTTCGGGTATCAACGATTATGTGCAAAAACCGATTATACATGAAGAGCTTTTAGCTAGGATTAATAATTTAATTCGTACTCAGCGATTATTAAAGCAATTAAATCTTCAGCATGAGCGGTTAAAAGAAGTTGCAATGACAGATCAGTTGACCACTTTGTATAATCGTCATTATCTGATGGAGGAATTACCCAAGAAAATTAGTCAGGCTAACAGGTATGATCAATCGTTAAGTTTGCTAATGCTTGATATTGATTACTTTAAGTTAGTTAATGATAAATATGGGCATCAAATGGGGGATGAGATCTTAATTGTTGTCGCTAATACCTTAAAGCAATGTTGTCGAAATGAGGATCTAGTTGTTCGTTACGGAGGCGAAGAGTTTATTGTATTGTTAGATCGCTGTAATTTAAATGATGCTAGGGAAAGGTCCGAATTTATTAGGAAGGCGATAGAGTCTTTAAAACCATACGATATAAATGTAACAGTCAGCTTGGGTGTTTCAACCTACAAGAATGGTTCCGATAGTTATGAGGGCTTATTTTCTCGTGCTGATAAAGCCGTTTACGAAGCTAAAAACCTTGGACGAAATATCGTTGTTGTCGAGTCTTAATCCATAACTACTATTACCTCAAGGCTTGCTAATTGTCCCGTGTTCAGTTGTTTGGGTGGGGATTGAGAATGACTGCTATTATAAAGACATGATTTTATCTTTCTTTATTGCGGTAAATGAGTATTTAAACTATTTTTATAAAGCTTGTATCCCTATTACATTGTTTATTCATTTTTGAGAGGTTTAGTTTGTGTCTAAGACAAGTTTTTCCTGCGGTGAATATTTAGATATTAATCACGCCGCTAAATTATATGAGCGTTTGGGTAAGTCGTTAGAGAAATCTACGACAATAGAAATCAAAGCCGATAAAGTTATAAAAGCTGACACTGCAGGTTTGCAGTTGCTAGTCACGCTTGCTAAGGAAGTTGCGGTGGCAGATGGAAAGTTGATATGGAAAAGCCCCAGTAGTGCACTTTTGATGGCTGCAAAGCAGCTAGGCGTAAGTGATCATTTGGGATTATCGAAGCAGGTTATATAAGGACGAGGGTTTAATAATGGCAAAAATACTGATTGTTGATGACTCTGCATCAATGCGAAATATGGTGAAAGTGACATTGCAGTCTGCAGGACATCAAATAACTGATGCGGCTGATGGTCAAGAAGCGTTAAATAAAGCTAAGCAGGGAAGTTTTGCTGCTGTGATAACCGATCTAAATATGCCCGTTATGGACGGCATTACCCTCATCAAAAACTTAAGAACGTTGCCTAGCTACAAATATACACCGCTGTTGTTATTAACAACGGAGTCCGGGATTGATAAAAAAACGGCAGGTAAACAAGCTGGAGCTACTGGCTGGTTAGTAAAACCGTTCAATCCAGAAAAATTACTCTCTACGGTGGATCGGGTTTTATAGTATTGAATTAAGTGCTAAAGCTTTAGGTTTGTGGTGCCGAGATAGTAAGTGTCGCTATGCGGCAAGTTCGTAGCTAGGGAAGCATTAATTATGACAATAGATCTTGAACAATTTTACGAAGTGTTTTTCGAAGAGAGTTTGGAAGGCCTGGACGTTATGGAGCAGGCTTTGCTCGGTGCCAGCTCCAACGGTGTTGATGACGAGTCTATAAATACAATATTTCGTGCTGCACATTCAATTAAAGGCGGTAGCGGAACATTTGGGTTTAATGAGATCACCGATTTTACCCATGTGATGGAAACCTTGCTCGACGAAGTTCGAGACGCCAAGCGGGATTTAACCGAAGAAACTATTGAACTATTGTTGAAGTCCTGTGATTGTCTACGGGGCATGATTGAGAGTCTTCAGCTTAAAAAAGAGCTCGATAGCACTGAGTCAACCCCCTTGATTGCAGCTTTCGAGGCTATTTTAAACGGTAAGTCTGACAAGTTAATCGACTCAAATAATAAAATACAAAACGATACGAATTCATCATTAGATACAAGTGATGCTGAGCAAACTGCCGATGCGGTTGATTCAGATTCCATTTTGAAAGACTCCTTTGATCTTTTGCTTACTGATACAGTTACTAAGCCCTCTGTTGCTGTGGATGATGTGAATGCTGGAACCCCTTCGTCTAAAGGCTGGCGTATTCGCTTTATCCCTGAGCCGCAAATATTACTAACGGGCAATGAACCTATTCGACTATTTCGTGAACTTGCTGAGCTCGGTGAGTTTACCAGTGTTGCGCATACAGAAAATTTACCGGGATTTGATTCATTAACCGTTGATGAGTGCCTTTTAAGCTGGACGCTGCAGTTACTAACCGATGCAAGCAAAGAGGATGTGTTAGAAATCTTTGATTGGGTAATGGATGAGTGCTCGCTTGAGGTCACGCCACTTGGCGATGTACCCGATACAGGAATTGATAAGTCAGAAGCTGAAAGACCAGCGTTAGACTCGATAGATTTAGAGCAAGAACCTGCTGAACTTGTAAATATAGAGTCTGCAAGCGCAGTGCGAGCTGTAGATGAAGAAGAAAAAGCAGCGGTAGTAACTCAATCGATTAAAAAAACTGAACCTGAGGCGGGTTCTGCATCAGCAACATCTACTGGTTCAATCAGGGTGGGCATCGATAAGGTCGATAGTTTAATTAATCTAGTCGGCGAATTGGTTATTACTCAATCTATGTTATCTGAGTTAGGTAATAATTTTGAAGTAGAAAAACTTGATCGTCTTTCGATGGGCTTGGAACAATTATTACAAAACACTAAAGAACTGCAAGAAAGCGTTATGCGGATTCGAATGTTACCGATTAGCTTTGCCTTCAATCGCTTCCCTCGAATGATACGTGATCTAGCGAATAAAACCGGTAAGAAAGTAGAGCTGATACTCAATGGCGAAAATACAGAGATAGATAAAACGGTAATGGAGCAAATTGGCGATCCTTTGGTTCATTTAGTACGCAATGCTATTGATCATGGTATTGAGCCAGTCGAGGAACGATTAGCCAATGGTAAGTTAGAGCAGGGAACTATTTCGTTAAATGCCTATCACCAGGGAGGCAATGTCGTTGTCGAGATTAAAGATGATGGTCGCGGTATTGATGCATCGGTTATTTTGGCAAAAGCCAAGGAAAAAGGTTTGGTTGATGGCGCTGCAGAGTTATCAGAAAGTCGTATTTTCGATTTAATTTTTGAGCCAGGGTTTTCAACGGCGGCTGTCGTTAGTGATATTTCAGGTCGCGGTGTAGGCATGGATGTAGTGAGAAGAAATATAAACTCCCTAGGTGGCCGCATTGAAATTGAGTCTAAGCTAGGTAAGGGCTCTACATTTAAGGTCTTTTTACCACTTACATTAGCTATTTTGGATGGTCAGCTTGTTAGGGTTGGATCCGAAATTTACATCGTGCCACTTATTTCCATCGTCGAGTCATTACAAATTAAACCTGAGCTGGTTAATCAAGTTGGGGGCAATATGGCCCTCTATAGGTTGCGTGAAGATAACGTGCCTATTATTCCTATTTACAAAGAATTTGGCATAGAGGCAGAAAATACTCAATTAGAAGATGGCTTGTTAGTTGTTGTCGAAGGTGAGGGCCAGAAAATTGGTTTGTTAGTGGATGACTTATTGGCCCAGCAGCAGGTGGTTATTAAAAGTTTAGTTAATAATTATCGAAAGGTTGAGGGTGTGTCCGGTGCGACAATTTTGGGTGATGGCTCAGTCTCGCTGATTTTAGACGTGGGTGGTTTGATTCGGCACGCGTCGGAACGATCGAGTAAATTGCGTCGTTCAAAAAAACATATAAAAGCAGCATAACAGCGTTGTAAAAAAGGTCAGTTAAATGGATATACAGTCATTGGCTCAAACTATACCTGTTGAAGGTGAAATCAGCCTAGATGGTTTAGATTTTATTAGTCATGGTGATGAGTATCTAACGTTTTGCTTGGGTGAAGAGCATTATGGTGTGGAAATACTAGCGGTAAAGGAAATCCGGTGTTGGGAGACTCCGACGCTAATCCCTAATTCGCCTAGCTATGTCAAAGGCGTCATAAATATTCGTGGAATCATTATTCCCATCATTGATTTACGTATTCGTTTCGGTGTTGGCGAAGTGGTTTATGAGCCAACAACAGTTGTTATTGTTCTAAATGTTGAGACTGAAGCTGTAAATCGCATGATGGGATTTGTTGTCGATGCTGTCTCTGATGTTTTAAGTGCAGATGAAGAAAGTATAAAGCCGGCCCCAAATTTTGGTGGCAATATTCCGTCGGAATTGGTGGCTGGTTTAATTAATATGGACGAAAGCGTAGTTACTCTCTTGGTTACGGAGCAGTTGTTGACCCTAGAGGAAGATTCTCATGACTGAACATATATTGCTTGCTGATCAAGAATATCTTGTCTTTCGTTTGGGTAGGGAAGAATTTGGTGTTGATATTTTATCTGTTCAGGAAATCAGAGTTTGGTCATCAGTAACCGAAGTGCCTAATACCCCAGAATATCTGAAAGGCGTTATTAATTTACGTGGTGTTATTGTCCCTATTATCGACCTTCGCCAGCGTTTTAATCATGATGTGAGTGATTATGATGAGACAACGGTTTTTATTGTCTTGCACGGTGAGGTTAGAGGCAAAAAGGTCATGATTGGCTTAGTCGTTGATGAAGTTTCTGATGTTCATAAAATTGAATCTGGCAATGTGAAATCAGCCCCTGACTTCGGTAGTCAAATAGACAGTCGGTTTATTGAAGGTATGGCAGCGATGGAAAATAAAATTATTATATTACTTGATTATCATAAATTACTGGATGTAGAAGAGATTTTTTCTCAACAGGAAAAAAATACAGAAGATATACCAATATAGTGTTAATTATTTTTACCTTGTAGAAGTCATAACGTTTCGTTTTTAGCTATTAGATAGGGAGAGCATGTGATGAGTGAAGAATCAATGCAGAAGAAAGTTAAAGAGTTAGAAAAACAACTGAGTGAAGAGCGGTTAAAGAATGCAAATTTTTCTAGTCAGGTAGAAGCAATTAGTAAGGTTCAAGCTGTCATAGAGTTTGAAATGG
>CALBVI010000341.1 GCA_937969395.1 uncultured Spongiibacteraceae bacterium
GTAACCAAAGACGGCATAGATTATAACGGCGATGGCAAACTTGATGAAACTTGGACATTTGTAAACGATCTTATGTCAGAAATTGAGCTTGACCGTAATTTAGATGGTGAAGTCGATTTTATTTATTCTTTCGATCGCAAAGGTCTCATTGAATCATCCTTATCAGATGAAGATTTTAACGGCACTTTTGAAACGGATATTTATTATGACTATGGTAATGCCCTGTGGCAAAAATCAGATACTACCGGTGACGGTTTTAAAGATTACAGAATAGATTTTAAACACGGCAAAATAGAAACTGTGAGTTTCATTGACCCCACCACCAAGAAAGTTTTAAAAACCGAAACATATGGCTCTTTCTTTATTAATCAAGCCCAAGTGGATACAACCGGCAATGGTATTTTTGATACGCTATACGAATATAATGCGACCGGAGAAATTGTTAACGAATCCAGAAAATAACATAAAAGTATAATATTCAATACAGAAAAAAAACTACTACGCACTCTCAATAATTAAACATAAGGGCAGATTCAAACTGCCCTTATTACTTGCTAAATATTAGCTGGTGATGTCTGGGTAAAGACATTATGTGTATTGGCAGAGGTTAAAAACTGCTGCAAGTTATCGAAGCTATCAAGTGAAATTCGTTTTCTAAAAATCGCCCAGTCTAGATAACAGGCTAAGCGGAGATCAGCATCACTATAAGTCTCATTAAAAGATAAATCTCTATCATTAAGCTCCGTTAAGCCGGTAACGATACGATCTTGCTGACGCAATAAATAATTACCCGTAGCGGGCCCCATGGGTATTTTTAAATTCTCTTCTGAATCTTTTCCCGATTCAGGTTTAATGCCGTCAACGAGTTCTAACAAAAATAAATTGATCGTGGTATCCATCAAAGTATTTGTCAGAGCATATAACTCATAATCTTTTATATTCGGCAAGAAAGCTTGGCCTGATTTTTCTCGAATATACTTAATGATTGAACTGGAATCAGTTAAGGCAAGGTCACCGTCAGTAAAATAAGGTACCCGTTGCGTCGGCGACAATTCAGCGCTGGAGGCGTAATCGGTCTCTACCAATTGCCAGTCACACTGACAAAGATCCAATACAACACGTACATGTCGAACAAAGGGGGAGGTTTTACTGCCATATAAAATCATCGGTTAATCCTTGCTACTGTGGTGAGGTAGTCATTAATTTAGGTGTCATGTTAAAAGTTAGGCGATGTATTTTTTAAAACTGCTGCTATCAAAACAAAACATTAACAACGGGAATTTTCTTATAATTTATCGGTATCTATACCCATTTTTTTTGCGCGTTTGCGCCACTGCTTTTTAGCCAACTTCTGCATATCGTCCGTGGTGTCACCTTCGTCAACAATCTCTAGACCAGTCAATGTTTCAAAAATATCTTCTAAAGTAACAATACCTTTAATGGCACCGTATTCATTGATGACATACATAATTTGAGCATGTTTCTCTAGAAACAATTCAAACGCTGTAAGCAATGACACCTTATTAGGGACAGCAAACATTTCCCGCTTATAATTAGATAATGTGACTTCGCTATTACCTCTTGCCTGCGCAGTTAATAAATCACTGCGTAAAACAAAGCCGGTAATTTGATCTTCAGTATTTGCATAGATGGGAATACGTGAGAAACGCTTATCGTCATATTTGTTGAAAAATAATTCAACCGTATTCGTTTCTGGCAATGAGAACATAACGGTACTTGGCGTCATGACACTTTCAACATGAGCCTCTCTTAATTTAAACAGGTTTTTTAGTATTTTTGCTTCTGGCTCTGACAGCTGCCCTTCTTGCTCACCTAAGTTCGCCATTGCAGCAAACTCTGCTCGGCTAAACCCTCGTAATGTTGGGTGCAAAGTGATTCTTCGAGTGATCCGTTTAGACAACCACACCAAAGGGTATAAAACGATGATTAAATATTTGAGTGTATAGGCTGTAACAGGTGCTAGTTTTCGCCAATAAAAACTACCTAATGTTTTTGGAATGATTTCTGAAAAAATTAAAATAAGTAATGTTAAAACGGCTGAAATAAGCCCGAGATACTGACTGCCGAAGACATATGCAGCTTGCGCACCGACACCGGCAGCACCAACCGTGTGGGCGATGGTATTAAGAGAGAGAATAGCTGCCAATGGAGAATCAATATCGTTCTTCATTTTTTTTAATAACGCTGCTGCGGGCTTGCCCTCTTGCTCTAATAAGCTGACATAAGCAGTAGTGACACTGAGTAAAACAGCCTCGGCAATTGAGCAGAGGAAAGAAAACCCCAGAGCGATAAAAAGATAAACTAATAGAGCTGTCATTCTGTTCTCATCGAATTATTAATAGCAGCGATGATAACGAGTTTATTATTAACTCGCCATCCTATGTTAAGAATTAAAATGAGAAGGTGTTTTGATAAAGTACTCGAGAGATATTACTGGGTTTTATTTGGCTATCTATAAGCGGGCTATAAGCGAGACCAAAATATAATCAAAGCACATTTAAAACTTGTTGCTGAATATAATCCACATTCGGAATTACAGCTTGCTCACCGCTCACCAGTACCTTTGATAGCTATGCTGGGCCATAGTCAGCATCTTCTACCGTCGATATTTCATCGGACATGATACGCATTAGCCTTGGCGCACCTGTTGTAACAATACCGCAGAAAGGTAATTTCCGGCCGTCAACCAAACCGTTCAGTACCGCAATACGTGGGTTTGTTGCATTTTCAACAGTAGTTTCACCATTAATTTTTTCAAATGAAATTAATGGCACACCAGTATTGCGCCATGTGAACATTCCCAGAAACCAATCAGGCTTATCACTATCAGCTTGTGGCTCCATATAGGGGATAATTTCAGCCACTGTCACATTCGGTAATACCAGCTGTCTACCACTGATAGGGATCAACAACGTTGCTAGCTCATTAACAGCACTAGAAGATTGTAGGGGAGCGTTCATTTATAAAGCCTCTTTTAATTCTATTGGTTTTACTAATTCAACCAACTCTATTGGCGCTGTTGTATTTTTCTTTTCGATTAACGTATTAGCTTGCTGCGACACATTTTTTGATATTTGTGGTGATACAGTTTCCGACAGTAGCCGGGCCAATTGTTCTGGCGTGCCTTGTTCGCTAACACAGCCTGTTGCAATGGCTGCCAAAGGCATTTCAGGGCTAGCACAGCTTTCAGGTGTTTGTGCCCACACTGTGCTGCCACATGATTTTGCTACGCGAACCCCAATTTCAGCATCATTACACATACCGCTAAAAACGATCACACCCAACTTTTCTCGATACAGTCGAGCCAGCTCTGCAATCACTTGATCTATCGCCGGCTGGTATATACCTTCCCAACTATTGCGCGTCTCTACGACTCGACCAAACGGTAAAAATCGTAGCTGTCGATCAACAGGAACGATAACAACACTGCCTTCTGACAGTATTTTTTCTCCACGCGCCAATACCATTGAATAGGGATGATTTGTATTTAGTGCCGTCACTAACTGCTGATCAAAGCTATCTTCTGTATGTTGGGCATAAACCATTGATATCGGTAGATTAGCTGGCAAGGCTTGTAAAAAGCGCTTTACCGCATCAGGACCACCCAATGATGCAGCTAATACCCATACCCGATCAGCCCATGGCTCTATTGTTTTTTTGTCATCGCTGCTCTGCTGTTCCTCACTATTTTTTACAATAGATGGAACAGCTGTCGATTCCAATTTCTCTAATAAACAACGCTCCCAATATTGATAGGCTTTAACATCGTCATTGGCAGGTATGTCATCATTAACAAGTAATGGCTGTTCACAATTATCATTAACAATATCAAGTACGGTTAAATCATTATCTTTTAAATCAATTAGCCATGCATCGACGTTTACCGAATCCACTTTAAAATAGTGTTGTAACTTTTCTAGTGTTGATAACACCACGACATCATAATCAGCTGCTCGCAATAAATTCAAAATACAGTAGCGGTTCAAATCGTTGACCGCGACGATACCTATCGTTAATTTGGCTACAGCGCCACCGCTCATTATTCCGTCACTGAATCAGTCAAAATATTAATCGTTTCTAACAGGTGCGATTCTTGGAAAGGCTTACCAATATATTCATTTACACCAATCGATAAAGCTCGTTCACGGTGTTTTTCTCCGGTCCTAGAAGTGATCATGATAATTGGAATACCTTTTAAACGACTGGTATGACGTACACGACTGGCAACTTCAAAACCATCCATACGCGGCATTTCAATATCGAGCAACATAACATCAGGTAATCGTTCTATTTCATTCAATTGCGTTACAGCATCAACACCATCTTTCGCTAACACCACTTCCATACCTTGGCGCTCTAACAAACGAGAGGTTACTTTTCGCACGGTTACCGAATCATCAACCACCATAACTTTTAACGATCTATCTTCAGTTTCTTCAGTCGTTTGACCTAAGTGTAAATCACGATGTAAGTGTGTCGCATCCGCTCGAATCATCGCCATCAAATCAAGGATAACAACAACGCTACCATCACCTAATACCGTGGCACCGGATAAGCCCTGTACCATACTAAATTGTGGCCCCAGGGGTTTTACTACGATCTCTCGCGATCCCATCAAGCCATCAACTTGTATTGCGACTGAATGCTCAGCACCACGCACTAACACAACTGGTAAGGGCATAATTTGCCCTTCAAGAATTGGCTTTTCACCGCGCTGTAACAAGGCGCCCATATAACGCAATAAGTACGGTTGGCCGGCATATTCAAACATCGGCGCTTCGGGTTGATAATAAGCTTCTAATTCGAAGGGGCTAACTCGCACAATACCTTCAATCGAGTTAAGCGGAATAGCGTAGCTATCACCTCCGACATTGACCATTAGTGCGCGGTTAACAGAAACAGTGAACGGCAGACGAACTATAAATCGCGTACCTTGGCCTTTACGGGATTCGATA
>CALBVI010000342.1 GCA_937969395.1 uncultured Spongiibacteraceae bacterium
ATATGATATTGCTTACGACCTTCCGGAAACACATGCAATCGAAAAAGATGGCCGATTTTATTACGCTTTTTATTCTGATAGCTGGAATTCTACCGTTGAGTTGCGTGGCTTAATGGCAGGGCGCTATCAAGTTAAAGATTACATCAACAACATAGACCTGGGCGTTGTTGAAGGTCCTACTGCTTCTCTTGCTGTTGATTTTGAAAACTACTTACTGATTGAGTTAGTGCCAATTAAATAAGCATTGTCCTGTTAAGGCTAAGTAGTCATGCGATTTATTATTATTGTTTTATTATTTTTGAACGGTTCTTCCCTTAGGGGCGCTCCTGTTGATTCGGTTGTTGTTGACAGTAGCGCCCCTCTTTTTTCGCTTGTCGATTTGAAGAATGGTCAAACAATACATTTAGAGCAATATCGGGGTAAGGTTGTGTATCTCGATTTTTGGGCTTCTTGGTGTGTGCCTTGTCGTGCATCTTTTCCTGCTTTGTCTGCACTTTATCAACAGTACAGTGATCAGGGATTCGAAGTTATAGCTGTCAATCTCGATGAGAATCATAGTGAGGCGCTACAGTTTATTGAGCAATATCCAGCGGATTATCGATTTGTTGCTGGCTTTGATACCGGCATTGCCAGTACTTACCGTGTTGACGTAATGCCGACAGCGTATTTTATTGATGCTAAAGGCGTTGTTCGATTAATCCATCATGGCTTTAAAGAAAGTCATGTCGATTTTCTTGAGGCTATTTTAGAAAAGCTGCTTGCGGAGCGATAAAAAGCTTGGGTTTTAAAGTGAAAGGTTTCTATCCCTAAGGTTTCATTTCAGTTATAGTTCACCTTTGTTTTTAATAGCACCGAAAGGTGAAGTCAAGGAGAGAAAGATGCGTGATACTAGTCGTCGCCGTGAACAGATTGGCCGTATGTTGAGAGAGCGCGGTAGTGTACAAGTGCCTGAACTGTCTGAGTTATTCAAAGTATCCACTGTTACTATCCGTAAAGATCTTAGATTTTTAGAGAGTCAGGGGACCGTTACTCGTTCCTATGGCGGTGCAATTTTGAAGGATAACGGAATTTTTAATCCGGAAGTTGCCATTGAGCAAAAGCAAGCACTTCATATTGAAGAAAAATCGAGTATTGGAGCAATGGCCGCTGCATTAATCGAACCTGGTGATTCGATCATATTGGATTCAGGCTCGACAACGATGCAAATTGCTTCTCATTTAAGTGATATAGAGGGCGTTACTGTCGTTACTAATGGGCTTAATGTGGTCAATGAGCTGTCTCGCCATGAAAATCTTAATGTTCTGTTTGTTGGCGGAACATTGCGTCGCAAGAATATGTCATTTTTTGGAAGCCATGCTGAGCATGCGCTTAAAGATTTACATGTCGATAAATTATTTTTAGGGGTTGATGGCTTTCATATGGAGAGAGGTATTACTACCCATTTTGAAGCAGAAGCCTTGCTTAATCGGTTGATGTGTAAAGTGGCGAGTGAAATTATTGTGGTTACGGACTCCTCTAAGTTCGGACAGGTTTGTTTACATAAAATACTGGCGCCGGAAGGTGTTAGTCGAATGATAACGGATCATAATATTCCAGCAGATTACGCAGATGGGCTTCGGCGAATAGGTGTAGACGTTATTATTTCAGATACTTAAAGTATCGCGTTTACAATTTTAATTTTTAAACGAACCAATACATTTTAGTAAATTACCAAGATATATTGGCTTCGTTAACGCTATTTGTTACCAGAATTTATTGCCTTTTTGCTATTCACTAATGAGCGTTGTATTTCAGATATTGAGCTTGTTTGTCATTATTGTTTAATGATTTTCTCATTAGTGATAACCCCAATTTTTATTTGCTGATCAATGGATGAATATACTGGAACATCGTATTAGGTCGTCCTAGTCGTATTAAGTTGTCCTAAATAGTTTAATAACAATTTTTATAATCAATGAATGCTATTTAATCAGTAAAAAATCTTAAAGCTTGTTGAATAAGAGGGTGTGACTATGGAGCCGATAAAGCGAGTGATTGTTGTTGGCGGCGGTACCGCAGGTTGGATTAGCGCCGCTGTTATCGCGAAGAAATTTTCTGCAGTTAATACTACTAATGTCAGTGTGAGTCTGATCGAACCTTCGGATATTCCAACAATTGGTGTTGGTGAAGGTACGTGGCCAACGATGCGAAATACCATGGAAAAAATCGGTATTTCAGAAAATGATTTGATCAGAGAATGTGATGCCACTTTCAAGCAAGGGGCTAAATTTGCTAAGTGGACGACAGGTGCTGAAGATGATTATTATTATCATCCGTTCAATGTAACTGAAGGTTATCCTAAACTCGATATTGCTCCTTATTTTTTCTCCAAAGATGGCACCGTTAATAATCAATTTAAGCAATGGGGTGAAGGTTCTTTTTCCGATTCAACGTGCTGGCAAGAGTGCTTGTGTGAGCTTGGACTGGGACCGAAAAAAATAACTACGCCCGAATATACTGATATTGCAAATTATGCCTATCATATCGATGCTGGAAAATTAGCCCAATTATTAAAAAAACACTGCATCAAAAATCTCAATGTTAATCACCTTGTTGATAAGGTGACGGCGGTTAATCAAAGTGAAGATGGCTATATCACATCGGTAACAACAGATAATCATGGCATGGTTGAGGGCGATTTATTTATCGATTGCACTGGGCTCGCTTGTTTATTATTGGGTAAAACCTTAAATGTTCCTTTTGTGGATCAAAGTAAAACGCTTTTCATTAATCGAGCCATTGCAATGCAGGTTCCCTATGATGAAGAGGATTCTGATATTGCTACGCATACTATCTCGACCGCTCAAGAGTCTGGCTGGATCTGGGATATCGGTTTAAGTTCGCGCAGAGGTATTGGGCATGTTTATTCAAGTGATTATTGTAGTGATGATGAGGCAGAGCAAACACTGAGAAATTATATCGGTGGCAAGGAAAAAGAGCTTACTGCGCGCCGCTTACAATTTACTAATGGGCATCGCGAAAAATTTTGGGAGAAAAACTGTGTCGCTATTGGTTTGTCCGCTGGATTTTTAGAGCCGCTGGAAGCAACGGCTATTATGCTGATTGAGATTTCGGCGACGATGGTGGCGGAACAATTTCCGGCGGGTCGCGATACGATGGAGATTACAGCTGAGCGCTTTAATAACGCATTTCACTACCGGTGGCGAGCTATTATTGATTTTCTAAAATTACATTATGTTTTGAGTCAACGTAATGAAAATTTTTGGAAGGATAATAGAGAATCGGCAACCGTGCCTGAATCATTGCAGCAACTGATGAAGCTTTGGAAGTATCAGGCGCCTTCGGATTATGACTTTTCGAGTCAGTACGAGTTGTTTCGCTCGCCGAGTTATCAATTT
>CALBVI010000343.1 GCA_937969395.1 uncultured Spongiibacteraceae bacterium
GTCTCGTGTCAATTGTTTGTGGGAAAATATTTTAGCTGTTGATATTTCACTCTCAGGCTTGATTACGCAGTACCAGCTTGGAGGGATTTTTACCGGCTGTAATTGCTCGCCAATACCTTCCGCCCAAGCCGAATGGCCACGTATAAAAACCGGAACATCTGCGCCTAAGGGCAAGCCGATAGCCGCTAGTTTATCGATGGATAAATGTGACTGCCAAAGATGATTTAAAGCGAGTAGCGTTGTTGCCGCATTTGAGCTGCCGCCGCCGATGCCACCACCCATAGGTAGAATTTTTTCCAATTGGATATCTACGCCATAATGGGAGTGGCTGTTTTGTGGTTGGGCCTTAGTTGGCGATAAAGGGTTCTGAATTAAATACATCTGCAATGCTTTGGCTGCTTTAATAATCAAATTATCTTGATCGGCAACGCCTGGAATACTGGGCGATAGCGTGATTTGATTGTCTTGGCGCAGCTGGTAATGCAGTGTGTCGCCATAATCGAGTAGCTGGAATAATGTTTGTAGCTGGTGATAGCCATCAGCTCTGCGGCCGGTAATGTGTAGCATTAAATTGAGTTTAGCCGGTGATAACAGGCTCAGATGAGTGCTAACTTTATTCATTGTCTATATTCACAATTTGGCGTTAAGTCCCAGCTTCTGAGCAGCAAAGTGACTTTCATGTTATTGCCCTCAGCAATCGCTTTAGCGGGAAGCGTATAGCTGCTGTCATGGCGGTTGGCGGTTAATGTTTTACTGAATTGTAAGGACCAGTCCGACTGCACAAACCCCGGCGTTTCGGTGTCGGCCGTTTGAGTAAACGGTTTATCAGCCAGTGGTAAGCCGCGCAGCCAATACTGTAATTCATCGACTGGAATTGGCCAGCCAGTGTGGGCGAGTAATTGTTGGGCGTTAGCTGCGGTTATTGTTTCTTTTTGAGCCTCTAGTGTTGCTTGATATTGATTGCCGTAGAGGTAAATTGAGCCGGCACCTAGTGGACCACTCATACGGATATGGTAGTTGTCACCACACTGCTGCCAGTTTAGTAGTGCGCTGGCAGCTTTTTGTTGAGTTCGAATGCCGACCTTGCCGGATATACTCCACTCATTCAGTGCTGCATTGGGCGTAAATATACTAAGTTTTTGATTGAGACTGCTATCGTGGTTATTGAAATTAGCGCAGGCAGAGAGCAGTAATATGCAGCAAGTAGCGAGAACTTGCTGCCATCGTCGAGTTAACTTCATCATCGCGTTCGTCTTGTTAGTTTAAGCTATTGTTCTAATTCATCGGCGATGAGGGGTAGGGAAACATTCAGCCGCTCAATGGTTTGCTGAACAATAATTCTATCAGGTTGTGCTAATCGTGCTTTATGCCAGATTTCCCTTGCCTGTTGCTCTAAGCCCGATTGCCACATAACTTCGCCTAAGTGGGCGGCAATTTCTGCGTCAGGAAATTTTTGATAGGCCTTATTTAACATTAATAAAGCGCCGGCAAGATTGCCGCGGCGGTATTCAACCCAGCCCAGACTATCCATGATGGCAGGGTCGTCAGGCTTTAGCGCATTGGCTCGCAGGATCATTGTATGGGCATCGTCTAGTCTTTCTGAGCGGTCAGCTAATACGTAGCCGAGGGCATTTAAGGCCGTGGCATTATCGGGCTCTTGATTGATAATCGCCTGTAGGTCTTGCTCCATTAGCGAGGGGTTGTTTAACTTTTCGCTAAGCATTGAGCGGGCATATAACAAGTCGGTTTGCTGTGGGCTAATCATCAATGCTTCGGTTAGCAGGTCGAGGCCTTGTTGATATTGGTCATTACGGCGCAATAATTCAGATTCTAGTAAGTAAAGGCGGATACTGTGCTCGGGATAGCGTTGGCGTAATCCCGCGATATAAGTTCGCGCATTGCCCATTTGTCTCTGTTCTAAATACAAATTAATGATGCGGTTGGTGGCGGGTAAAAAATTACTGCCCACGCCTATGTGAGAATAATGTTCGATAGCATTTTGCCAGTCGCCACTTTTTTCAGCTAATTCGCCTAAATAAAGATGGGCTTCACTATCGCGTTCACCGGTTTCTAGCAGTTGATTGAAATAGGATTCGGCTTTGTCAGGGTTGTCCATCTCGCTGTTGATGAGGGCGAGTGAGAGTAACAGGTCACCGTCATTGGGCGATTGCTGATGTAAAATTTCGAACTGTTCTTGTGCCTTGGCTACATCAGTGGTCATCAGCATGCGTGCATACTGTAAGCGTAAGCGCTTGTTTTGCGGAAATCTGGCAATCATGGTTTCTAGGCGTGCGTAGGCTTCCTCGTCACGTTTGAGGAGCTGCAATAAGCGGGTTTCGACCATCACCGCATTAATGTCAGTTTCATCCAAGCTAAGTACTTGGCGAATAGTGGTTAGTGATTGCTCAAGCTCGTTGCGCTGCTGTAATAGCAAGGCTTTGCTTGTTAGTAGTTGGGTGTCTTGAGGGTATTCACTCAAATATTGATCGATGGCTTCTTCAACGTTTAAACGGATCTCTTCGGATTCAGAGAGTGATCCTGCGGCGATTGCGGAGAAATTACTGCGACCGCCTTTTTCTAATACGACAGCCATGTGATGAATCGCTTCGACAGGGCGATTAGTCTTAGCGAGCATGGTTGCGAGGGTGTATTGTGCTTCAACGTTTTCCGGTTCCAGTTCAACCCATAGTTGAGCTGAATCTAGTGTCGCTTTATCGGCGTTTAGGTATTGAGCTAAGCGGGTGGCGCGCTGAGTGACCCCTTTGTCGCGGGTGGTGTGGGCCTGTTGTAGGTAATTACCTAGAGCAAGGTCGAAGCGATTGCGTCGAACGGCAAATTCGGCGACTAATAAATCGTGAAAGCTTTCAGCAGCAAATGGACGGCTAATGACTTCCTCTGGTTCCGTGCTGGTGACTTCAGCTTCGGTGGTTTGCTCAACTATTGCTTCATCAACCGGCGTTTGAGAGGTGCCCGCGCAAGCCGTTAGGTAGAAGGCAGCCGTTGCAACTAGGATACGAGGTAAAGCGATATTTATCATACAGACTCAGTGCCTTTCTAATTTCTAAAGAGAGTGCTAGCTAAGGAAGTTGCTATTTTTACACAAAGGCTAACAAAAAGTCGCTGCAAATCAATGATAAGCTGCCGGCCTGATCCACATTTGCTCGTTAACTTGTTAGAATTGTCGGCTTTTTGAAGCTGGCTTGTTCGTCTCTGTTGTTTTTTTGTCGATATTCAACCTTGCGCCACTCGTAAAAAAACATGCTGTTACCTTGCTTCAGTAATTATTGATTAGGAAATATAGACCTCAGTATGGCGTTAATTGCTCTGGGTATTAATCACAAAACCGCCGATATTGCTTTGCGTGAGCAACTCGCGTTTGCGCCTGAGCAAATGATGACGGCGTTGCGTGAAGGCGTTGAAACTACGCCAATGTTAGAGTTGGTGGTGTTGTCGACCTGTAATCGTACTGAGCTGTTCGCAGTGACCGATAAAGACGAGCAGGGCGAGCTGGGTAGTTTAGATACAGCGATTTTGCAGTGGTTGAGTGATTATCATCAGGTGTCATTGGATGAACTGAAAAGCAGCAGTTATTGCCATTATGAGCAGCAGGCATTGCGTCATATGATGATGGTCTCCAGTGGCCTGGATTCTATGGTGTTGGGTGAGCCGCAAATATTGGGGCAAATGAAGGCTGCGTTTGCGATGGCGAAAGATGCAGATACTATTGGCCAGCAATTAGGCCGAGTCTTTCCTCATGTTTTTTCGGTGGCGAAAAAAGTTCGCACTGACACCGCAATTGGTAAAAATCCAGTATCAGTTGCCTATGCCGCAGTTAGCTTGTCGCAAAAAATATTTTCAGATTTGAGTCAAAACAATGCTTTGCTGATCGGTGCTGGCGAAACCATTGAATTAGTCGCTAGGCACTTATCCGAGGCAGGCGTTGCCAATATTGTTGTCGCTAATAGGACCTTGAGCCGAGCCCAGCAATTAGCAGAACAGTTCTCAGCGAAAGCGGTTATGTTGGCTGATGTGCCAGAACAATTAGCCAGCGCTGATATCGTTATTTCATCTACGGCCAGTCAGTTACCTATATTGGGTAAGGGTGCCGTTGAACATGCATTAAAAGAGCGTAAGCATCGTCCGATACTGATGATTGATTTGGCAGTGCCAAGAGATATAGAAGAACAGGTGGATGAGTTAGATGATGTTTATCTCTATAGTGTCGATGACTTAATCGAGATTGTGGATGAAAATCGCCGCAGTCGAGAGTCTGAAGCGGTCAAAGCGGATGTGATCGTTGACCAAGGTGTCGATGAATATTTACAGCGTTTGCGCTCGCTCGATGTTGTTTCTACACTGCGCGTTTTTCGGACTAAAGCGGAGCAATTGCGCGATAGTGAGTTGGAGAAAGCGCATAAGCAATTAGCAAAAGGTTTACCTGTTGAAGACGTGATGGGGCAGCTGGCTAGAAATTTAACCAATAAATTAATTCACAATCCAAGTATTGCTTTAAAAAAGGCCAGCTCCGAAGGTCGTGAAGATGTGATTGCTTGGAGTCATGATTTATTGGGTCTTGATATTAGCAATAAAACGCCCAAGCAAAAAATATCGGAAGTTGATGTAAAAACCGATGTTGAGATAGAGGGCAATGCGGCAAAAAATAATGGTGTGCCAGATAATTAGCTATTGAAAAAATGGTTGTCGGATTATTAGTTGTTAAAACATTAGTTATTGAATTTGAGTTGTTAATTTATGAAAGAGTCCATCGTTAATAAGTTGGAAATACTGGTTGATCGCTATGAAGAAATTGGCGCGTTACTCAGTGATAGTGAAGTTATTGGTGATCAAAATAAATTTCGCGAGCTATCAAAAGAATATTCAGAGATTGAGCCGGTTGTGCAATCCTATGAAAGCTACCGTCTAACACTTGCTGATATTGATGAGGCGCAAGCACTGTTGAAAGATGGTGATGCAGATATGCGTGAAATGGCGCAGGAAGAGTTTTCTGATGCGCAATCACGTCGTGAAACCCAAGAAGAAGAATTACAGACATTATTATTACCTCGCGATCCCAATGATTCAAATAATGTCTTTTTAGAAGTTCGTGCAGGTACTGGTGGCGACGAGGCGGCGATTTTTTCCGGTGACTTATACCGTATGTATAGCCGTTACGCTGAGAAAACGGGTTGGAAAATATCGATTGTCAGTGAGCGTGAAGGTGATCATGGTGGTTATAAAGAAATTATTGCACGTGTCAGTGGCAAGGATGTTTATGCGCACTTAAAATTTGAGTCGGGCGCACATCGTGTGCAACGTGTGCCGGAAACTGAATCTCAAGGGCGTGTGCATACTTCGGCCTGTACCGTTGCCATTATGCCTGAGATTGACAGTGTTAATGAGATCGACATTAAGCGCAGCGATTTACGTATCGATACCTTTCGTGCCTCAGGTTCAGGTGGTCAGCACGTTAACAAAACTGACTCGGCTATTCGTCTAACACACTTGCCAACGGGCATTGTTGTCGAATGTCAGGATGAGCGTTCACAGCATAAAAACAAAGCGCGGGCGATGTCGTTACTACAGTCACGTATTTTGAACGGCGTACAAGAAAAGCAGCAGCAAGAACAAGCTGACGAGCGAAAAAGTCTTGTTGGTAGCGGTGATCGTTCTGAGCGTATTCGTACTTATAATTATCCGCAGGGCCGTATTACTGATCATCGTATTAATTTGACCTTATATAAATTAAGCGAAATCATGGAAGGCAGCCTAGGTGAAGTGATTGAACCTTTGCGCAATGAATATCAAGCTGACTTGTTAGCGGCCATGGGTGATG
>CALBVI010000344.1 GCA_937969395.1 uncultured Spongiibacteraceae bacterium
AGTCAGCACGGTATAAAAAGCTGTTACAGACCCTCGGCCGTCGGCATCATTACCTGCTCGCTCAACTAATTGTGGGATTTTAGCAAACACCGAAGGTGGGTAACCTTTAGTCGCCGGCGGCTCACCAATAGATAAAGCAATTTCTCGCTGCGCCTGTGCATACCGAGTTAAAGAGTCCATCAACAATAATACATGCTTACCTTCATCGCGAAAGTGCTCAGCCAACCTTGTCGCCAACATGGCTGCGCGCATTCTCATTAGCGGTACATCATCCGCCGGTGACGCGACCACAATCGAACGCGCCAAACCTTCTTTATCCAAAACCTGCTCAATAAACTCTTTAACTTCTCGACCACGCTCACCGACCAAACCAACGATAACAATATCGGCCTCAGTAAATTTAGTCATCATGCCCAGCAATACACTTTTACCAACACCACTACCGGCAAACAATCCTAAACGTTGACCTCGACCAACGGTCAGCACAGAGTTGATCACTCTTATACCCACATCCATCGGCTGTGAAATTGGCTTTCTATTGAGGGGATTAATAGGATCGGCCTGCATTGAGATCGTTTTATCGCAGCCTAAATTACCTAGGCCATCTAACGGTCTACCAGCACCATCAATTACTCGACCTAACAATTGCTCACCAACAGCTATCAAATCATCATATGCGGTAGGCAACACCTGCAAACCAGGTCTTAAATTAGATACCGCCTCAAGAGGCATTAAAAAGAGTTTATCTTCTGAAAAGCCGACAACCTCCGCCTCAATATTGCGGTGGCTATCATTAACAATTACACAGCGACTACCTATCGCTAAACGCAAGCCAACAACCTCAAGCGTCATACCAACCACTCGGATTAATTGACCCGAAACTTGCGGTGTACTCGATAATGATTTATCAGGCTGATAAGCTTTTAAGCGATCGGCAAAAGGAATACGGCGTGTAGCCATCCTTATTTATCCCGCGTAGGCTGTGTTGACGAAGAAGGCGTAGGAGCGGACTTTGTTGAAGATGATTGCGGCGTTGATAACGCGTCCTCTGAAGAAGAATTTGAAGATTCTGACAAGGTTCTATTCGCTGCCGTCAGCTGCTCATAGCGTTTCATTACTAAGCTTTCAACGACTTGTTCAAACTGTTGTTCAAAACTGTAATCAACGACACTTTGACGCGTCACCACACGGCAACCACCGGGCGTCATGGTAGGATCGACATTAATTTTCCAGTGCTCAGGAAGTTCACTTTTGGCCAACTGCTGCTTATCTTTTTCGTGTAAAAAAATAGTTAAGTTTTCCGGCTCCATCGGTAGAGCGGCTATCGCTTCATTCACTATTGTTTGAATATGGCTATTATCAAGCGTTATTTCACGTCGCAATATAGAGCCGGCAATAGTCGTTGCAACATTGACTAAGGCTTGTTCAACATCATTATCTTGACCTTCTAGGTAATTCATTAAATCACCCATCACACTTTTCAATTGAGCACTTTGCTGGCGAATACTTTCTTCTCCAGCCTTTAAACCAGCTTGGAGACCTTCTTTTTGTCCTTGCTGAAAACCCTCTTTATAGGCTTGTTCGCGTACATCCTCATAAGCTTGACTAGAAATTTCTTCTAACTGTGCTGCAGTTAAATGACTATAGATAATTTCATTTTTATTAACATCAACTAATTCGCCACGCGGGCCACGCTTTTTTAATTTCTCAGATTGAACAATTTGTCCGTCTTGCACCTCAGGCGCAAGCCAAGTCGAAAATTGATCCGAAGCTTCTGCTGGGATAATCCCGCCCTTAATAGAGCCTGAAGTAGAACTTGAATTATCCATAAGTTACAACATTTCCTCACCGCCACCGCCAAGAACAATTTCACCGGCATCTGCCATGCGTCTAGCAATGATAAGAATTTCTTTTTGCGCGCCTTCGACATCACTCAATTTAGCTGGACCACTGGCTTCCAGATCATCACGTAGCAATTCAGCAGCACGTTTAGACATATTACCAAATATCTTCTCTTTGAGTTCTTCATCCGCCGCTTTCAACGCCAGAATTAACATATCAGAAGAAACTTCCCGCAATAGCGTTTGAATCCCACGGGCATCCACTGCTTTTAAATTATCAAAGACAAACATCAGATCTTGAATCGTATTACCTAGATCCTCATCAGCTTCTTTAATCGACTCCATCAATTCGCTTTCAATACTACTTTCTAAATTATTCATGATTTCGGCAGCCACCTTAGTGCCACCCATATCTTTACTTTGCGAACCAGCGTTACCGGAAAATTGCTTCTCTAAAATATCATTTAATTCCTGTAATGCCGAAGGCTGCACTGCATCTAATGCTGCAACTCGCATAACAACATCGAGCCGCACTTTTTCTGGCAGGTTAGTAAGTACCTCAGCGGCTTGGTCGCCATCAATATAAGCCATCACAATAGCTTGAATTTGCGGGTGTTCGTTGCGAATAATATCAGCTACCGAACGCGGGTCCATCCATTTAAGCGTATCTAAGCCGCTGGTATTGCCACCTAATAAGATTCTATCTACCAACGACCCAGCTTTATCTTCACCTAGGGCTTCAACCAGCATATTGCGAATATAGCCATCAGAACCAACACCTAATCCCGTACTTAAGCGCGCCTCATCAAGAAAGTTAGACATCACCTCTTCAACATGATCCTGCGGCACATTTTCCAATGCCGTCATTGCAGTACCTATGCGTTGAACTTCTTTTGGCCCGAGATGCTTCAAAATTTCTGCCGCTTCTTTTTCTCCCAACGACATCAATAATATCGCAGCCTGATCTAGCTGAGAGATATTCGTCGACGTCTTACTTGCTTCATCACTCACCAGCAGCTACCCATTTTTTAACAACTTGCGCAACACGGCCAGGATCTTCTGCAACTAAACCTTTAACAGCATCTAATTGCTGTTCATAGTTTTCATTGGGACCACCCAATAGCAGACTATCACCACCGGACAATGTTACTGAATCTTCTCCAAGCTCACCGCCCATATCACCTGACAACTCACCTAAAGCGCGCTGCGCTTCTATTTCACGAATGTCTTGTGCGGTTTCCGTTAAACTACGCATCATTCGAAACAAACCTAAAACTATAAACAAGAGAACAAGGCCCCCGCCAACCTTTTTGGCAATATCCCAAACCCACGATTCCATCCAAATAGGTATTTCTTCAATAACAACAGTTTCTGGTTCTGGCTTGAGCATAAACGCACTATTGATGATATTAACACTATCACCGCGAGCGGCATCAAAACCTACAGCGTCTTTTATCAGTATAGACAATCGATCCAATTCAGCCTGTTCAATAGGAATCGATTGAACATCCCCTGTAGTAGCATCAACTTGATTTAGATTGTCGACCAACACCGCAACAGATAATCGCTGTAAACGGCCTACTTGATGTAAGGTGTGACTAATCGTGCGATCCAGCTCATAGTTACGGACAGACTGCGTACGAGAACTTCCTGCTCCACCACTATCAGCACCCTCATTAGCGTTCGCCTGTTCTGGCGCGGCACCATCCGCCGGAGGCTGATTACTTAAAGCGCCAGGAATACCGCCGATAGAACCACTAGCCCTAGCCTCCTCTACCGTTTGTTCGCTGCGTATAGCGGGTAAATCAGGATTATAAGATTCATCGGTTTGTTCAATTTGAGTGAAGTCAACATTAGCGCTAACTTCAGCTCGAAAGCCCTCAATCCCTAATACCGGTTCGAGGATTGAACTAATCCGCTGAACTAAGCGAGTTTCTATCTGCTGAGTGTAATCCAACTGCTTATTCGCCACCGCCATATCTTCATCGTCTTCAAAATTAGACAGCAGATTACCGCGCTGATCAACCACCGTGACACTTTCTAACGCTAACTCGGAAATACTCGAAGCGACTAGATTAGCAACCGCCCGCACTTGATCTTCTTTTAAACCCGCACCGCTGTATAGATCGAGGAATACCGACGCTGTTGGTTTGCGACGATCGCGAATAAAGGCTGAACTTTTAGGAATAGCTAAGTGGACGCGAGCACCGCGCACAGATCGAATGCTAGAAATGGTTCTTGCCAACTCACCTTCTAAACCACGCATATAACGTGCGCTTTCCATAAATTGGCTAGTACCCAGCGGCTGCTCTTCGTTAAGCAACTCTAGACCAAAGCTGCCATCTGGCGAAATACCCGCCGACGCTAACTGCAAACGCGCATCGTAAATTTGGCTAGAGACCACCAGCAGAGCGCCGGTATTATTATCAACTTTATAATTTATTTGGCTAGAATCTAATGCGTTGAGGACATCAGTTGGATCCATCTGATCCAAATTAGTATAGAGCGGCATGTAGTCATCTTCTTGCGCCCACAGAACAACCCAAACACCAATAGCGACACTCGCGGCAAGACCAACCATCAATCCAATTTGACGGAGAATAGTAAGTCCGCCAAACCCTTCCATAAAATCACTTTGACGCGAAACCGGTGAACCACCGTCAGCATTTGCTGGTAAGGCTGCCATTGCTAGACCTCTTGAAACTTCATTTTTGTAACTACTTTTTGCCGCTTATAACTAATTTTACAAGTGGCCGCCTGTGCTATTTACGTCTCATAAATTATTGTTATTGATGAGAGCTAATATCAAGGCCGATTAAATCGACATATTCATAACATCTTTGTAAGCTTCTATTAGTTTGTTTCTAACTTCGGTCATCGCCTGAAACGACACACTCGCTTTCTGCGAAGCGACCATTACCTGTGACAAACTCACCGAGGCATCGCCCTTTTCATAAGCTGTCGCTAAGGCAGCTGACGTTTTCTGTGTATCGTTAACCGTATTAACCGCATTGCTGAACATGTCAGAAAAATTCGGTGTTTGCACTTTGTTATCAGTATTGACGCCCAGCGCCGCTTCTACATCCGAACGTGGCCGTAACTCCTGCGCTGAACCCGCCTGAGCTTTCATTTCACGCATTTGAGTCAGCAAGCTATTGATATCAGTTCGATTAGTAATCATCGCTAATTCTCAGTTCGATTATTGCCTACGATAAATTATTTGCGGCGATCAACAAAAACAACATAAGCCACAAACAAACACCATTGTTACGTCAGTCAAACAACTGACACACCTAAAGGAAAGGCGATTTAGCAGGGGCTGAATTCTTGACAACTAATTGACATTTAATCGAGTCAGCGCCGCTTATTACTAAGAAATAGCACAAAGCGGGCCAACTTATTTTGCTTACTTCAGAGAGTGCATGAGTGATTTATAACCACTCAAGAGAGAACAGATGAGGAAAAAAATTACGTTAAAGAATCAGTATAAAATCAATTTTAATGAATTTAATACCAAGGCGAGACTTAACTAAAATAAGTTAACCCCCACTCAATTATCCAATACTAAATTAACGCTTATGTGCTTTTTTAGATTGGCCTTTAATTCTTGTCTTACGCTCGAGTTCACGCTTACTGAGTTTTGAGCGCTGCTCGCTATAAGGATTATCGGAAGCCTTGAATTCAATACGAATCGGCGTTCCAATAAGGTCTAACTCACGTCTAAATACTTTCTCTAGATAGCGACGATAACTATTTGGGACTTTATCGGTTTGATTACCGTGAATCACAATAATTGGCGGGTTATGACCACCGGCATGAGCATAGCGTAACTTAATACGTCGACCATTAACCATTGGCGGTGAATGATCGAACGTTGCCCCTTGGAGGATTAGGGTCAGCTTATTAGTTTGTAGCGTTTTCATTGATGACAAGTAAGCTTTATCGACTGACTCATACAAATGACCAACACCAGTACCATGTAAAGCAGAAATAAAGTGTATTTCAGCAAAATCTATAAACTGTAATTTTCGCTCCAACTCGTTTTTTACCCATTGCTTATGATCTGCATCTAGGCCATCCCATTTATTTAAGGCAATCACTAATGCTCTACCAGCATCAATCGCCTGCCCTAATAAATGTAAATCTTGATCAACTAAACCTTCAGAAGCATCCATAACCAAAATAACA
>CALBVI010000345.1 GCA_937969395.1 uncultured Spongiibacteraceae bacterium
CTTTACCAAGCAGCAACGTCGTGAGGTGCAACAAGCGATTGAGCGCGGTATGGAAAAAGTTCGTACTCAGGCTGGCAGTAAAAATCGCGAGTTGGATAAAAAAGTTAAGCAGTTGCAAAAGCAGCTAGCAGCCAAAGAAGAAAGCGCTCTCTCTACGAATCAAGAAGCTCCTAGCAAGTCGAAAGCCAATACGATGTTACCTTGGGGTTTACTTTTATTGACTTGGGTAGGTCTAGCAGTTTATTTATCAATGTTTGCATAAATCGAAGTCATTTAAGTCAATAAAAATACGTTGATTTTACCTTGCTCTAACGTATCGCCATCAAAAAATTGAGTCCTCATAAATTATGAAGTTTATCCATACCTCGGACTGGCACATCGGTCGTCAGTTTCACAATGTCTCGTTGCTAGACGATCAGCGTCATGTGTTAGAGCAAATCGTTGCTTATATAAAGTCTGAGTCGGTAGATGCGCTGGTGATTGCGGGTGATATTTATGATCGCTCGGTACCGCCTTCTAAAGCAGTAGCAATGCTGGACGAGTTTATTAGTACGATTTGTAGCGAGATGAATGTCCCGATTATTTTAATCCCGGGTAATCATGACGGTGCGGAGCGATTGCGTTTTGGCTCACGGCAACTCAGTGGCTCTGGCTTACATATTCTCGGTGATTTAGAAAAGGTGGCTGAACCTGTACTGATTAAATCGAATGGAGATAGAGAGAACGAAAGCGTTGCCTTTTACGGCATCCCCTATAACGATCCTGAAACCGTTCGCAATTTGTTTGCAGCTGAGGTCAGCAATTATGACGATGCGCATACTTATCTGGTTGATCAAATTAAAGCTGTGAAGAGCAATGACGTAGCGAATGTATTAATTAGCCATTGCTTTATTGATGGCGCGCAGGAATCAGAATCGGAGCGACCACTTTCTATTGGTGGTGCAGATAGAGTCAGCTATGAACCCTGCGCTGATTTTGATTATGTTGCGTTGGGGCATTTGCACAGTCCGCAATATAAAGGTGAAGAGCATATACGCTATTCCGGTTCGATTCTTAAATACAGTTTTTCTGAAGAGAAGCAAAAAAAAGGCGTGACCTTAGTCGAGCTAAGCGATGGTGCCGTGACGCATCGTCATCTACCTTTAGTGCCTTTACGCGATATGCGGATCATCGAAGGTGAAATACAGAGTATTCTTGAGCAGGGTAAAGTCGATCCTAATAATGAGGATTATTTATTGGTGCGGTTGACTGATCGCACGGCTATTCTCGACCCTATGGGTAAGTTGCGTGCGGTTTATCCTAATGTTCTACATTTAGAAAAACCGGGCATGTTAGAAACCGGCGCCCAGCAAATGAAACGTGAAACGCTTAAGCGTGGTGAGTTAGAAATGTTTCGCGATTTCTTTGAGCAGGTTACTGGTCAAGTATTGAATGATGAACAAGATGGGGCGATTAAACAGAGTCTTACAGAACTTAATAAAGAGCTAAGCGGAGAGCTTAATAGCGAGCTGAATAAACAGGGGGGCGAATCATGAAGCCGCTGTTATTGAATATACAAGCTTTAGGGCCGTTTGCCGCTAATGAGTCGATCGATTTTACAGCATTGGGTAGTAACCCTTTATTTTTGATTAATGGCGCAACCGGTGCCGGTAAGAGCACCATTCTTGATGCTATTTGTTTTGCGCTATACGGCCAGACTACCGGTGCTGAGCGAGAAGCGTCGCAGATGCGTTGTGATTTTTCTGAGGCTTCGCTGTTAACGCAAGTGACTTTAGAGTTTTCTCTGGGGGATAAGCGTTATTGTGTAAGGCGTGTACCGCAGCAGGAAAAGCCGAAAAAGCATGGCGAGGGCACGACTAACCATGTTGCTGAGTCTCAGTTATGGGAGCTTGATGGCAGTGAAGATGGCAAACTGTTGGTGTCCAAAAGTGTTAACGAAGCGACGCAAACGATCAAAGGGTTGATCGGCCTAGATGTTGAGCAATTTCGTCAGGTGATGGTTTTGCCTCAGGGTAAATTCAGAGAGTTATTATTAGCTGACTCCAAAGACAGAGAAAAGATATTTAGTCAATTATTTCAAACCGGTATTTATAAGCGCATTGAGGAGCGGTTAAAACTTAAGGCTTCTGGCATCAAGCAAGCGGTTGAAAACCATCAAAACCAAGTGCGGGGGATATTGCAAACCGCTGAAGTTAATACCGAAGAGGAAGTGACAGAGCAGCTCAGTGAGTTGGCGGTAGCATTAACGAATGCATTGACGATTAAAAACGACACTGAAAAAGCTAAAAAATCCAATGAAGCGATAAAGGCAAAAGCTGAGGAGTTATGCAAACGTTTTGAAAGCCTAGATAAAAAACAAAACGACTTAGCTACAACCCTTGAGCAAGAACCTGCGATCAAACAACAGCAAGATAGTTTAGACAGGGCTGTGCGTGCACAAAAAATACAGCCCTTGTTTATTAGTCATCAGAATGAGCGTAATGCTCTGAGTAAACTTCAACAAAATCTTGAATCTAGTCGTGCAGTTACTAAAGCCGCTAAACAGCGACACGTGGATGCTGAGCAAGTTTTGAGTGTCGCAAAAAAAGCATTTGTTGAAGTCGCCGAACTGACCAAACAACAATTAGAGTTTGAGCGGCTGGAAAAGCAGATTAATGAATTGAAGCAAGCTCAGCAAAGTCTGGCTATTGCCGAGACTAAATTGCGCACGAGTGCTGTGAGGTTAAAGGGTAAGCAGGACGAACAGGCAATTCTTAATGACGATTTAATTGATAGCGAAAAATCCAGTCAGAGTTTACTGGGCGAGATCGAAGCCTTGGGCGATCAGCAAGTCGCTTTGCAAAAACTGACCGTGCAATTGGAACAGCGCAAAGAGTTGGAAACGCTACGTCAGCAACTTATCCAGCAGACCGAAAAACAGCAGCAGTGCCAACAACAATTTACCGCGATGGAGTCGGCATTCAACTTAGCTGCTACCAATGCTAAGAAATCAGAGCTGAGCTGGCATGCAGGGCAGGCAGCTTTGTTAGCGAAAGAATTGCAGGAGAATAAACCCTGTTTAGTTTGTGGTAGTCAGCAACATCCGGCACCTGCGTCAATGGATGATGATAGGGCATTGGTAAGTAAGGAAGATGTTGATCAGGCAAGAATCGCCGAAGCAGATGCTAGAAACAACATGGAGGGTAGTAAGCGTGTATTGGATCAGGCGATGAATGCCTTGGCGCAAACAAACAAAGACTGCCAGCGCTTAGCGGAGCAGCTGCAACAGTTAGCTGAGGAGTCACTGCAAAGCCTTACTGAAACAACTCAGCGAGCTCAAGAGAGCGTTACCGCTCTAATAGCTAAGCAGCGTAGCCAAAAAGAATTACAGGGGCGTATAGAGGCGATTAAAGCTGATTTACTGACGTTAAAAGTATCTGTCGATGAATTAGAAAAAAAAGCCGCTGAGCATAATGAGCTGGTAGTCAAAGCACGCGCAACAGTTGAGGCATTACTGGCATCAGTGCCAGAGGAATTGCGGGAAGCAGATGCTTTAAGCAGACAGCTACAGCGTCTAAAGACTCGTATTGCTGAATTAACAGAAGCTTTGCACAGTGCTGAAAAAGACCAGGCAGCTGCGCGTTCTGAATCCGATAAGGCGTCAGCTAATTTTGCTGCAATGGAACAACAAGCTAAAGAGCAAGCCGTAAAAACAGAGCTAGTTATTGCTGCTTGGGAGCAGGGGCTAAACGGCAGTGAGTTTAGTTATGATGATTTTCAATCGGCACTGTTGCCAGAGGAAACACAGGCAGCGCTTAAAACCACTATTGAAAGCTACCGCTCAGCGTTAGATGCGTTGCAAGGCGTTATCAAGCAAATGCAAAGTGATGTGGCTGACAAAGAAAAACCTGATTTGGATGCTATTGAGCAAAGCTTGTTAGAAAAAATTGAGCTTTATCGCCAAGCTGATGAGGCTTGGAGAAAAATTGAAGAGCGTAATAATCAACTTAAAGCCGTGAAGAAAAAACTCGATCAAGCCCACAAAACTAACGAGGCGCTAGAGGCTGAGTACAAAGTGATTGGTACCTTAAGTGAGGTAGCCAATGGACAGACCGGTAATAAAATAAGCCTGCAACGCTTCGTATTAAGTGTATTGCTAGATGATGTGCTGATTCAGGCGTCGCAGCGATTAATACAGATGAGTAAAGGTCGCTATCGTCTTGTTCGCAAAGAGGATCGGGCCAAGGGTAACAAGGCATCGGGCTTAGAGTTGGAGGTTGAAGATGGCTACAGCGGTAAGACGCGTTCAGTGGCGACCTTATCGGGTGGTGAGTCGTTTCTTGCAGCGCTATCGCTAGCGTTGGGCTTGTCTGATGTCGTTCAGTCCTACGCGGGGGGTATTAAACTGGATACACTGTTTATCGATGAAGGCTTTGGCAGCCTTGACCCTGAATCGCTGGATTTAGCGGTTAGGACCTTGATCGACTTACAGGC
>CALBVI010000346.1 GCA_937969395.1 uncultured Spongiibacteraceae bacterium
TTGGTCAGCAATTAAAAGTTGGGGGTGCTTTTTGATACTTTCTTGAATATTCACCAGCGATAACGAAAAGCTTGGCTGTGAATTGGGTAAAGATTGAGGCAGCGGTAAGTACTGACTTTCTACCGGTAGCCACTCCATTAATAACTGACGGTTGGCGTCATACTGCATTCTCAGTCGAGCTAATCGATCTTCTAATTTGGTCAGCTCTAGTTGAGCTCTGATTACATCTTGTTGGCGTGCCTTGCCAGTGACTGTTTGATAGCGTGCGGTAGCAACATCAATTAACTGCTCAAAAAGATAGCGATCATTTTCAATCAGCTGAATAGACTTCATAGCAAAGTAACTATCTAGCCAGATATGAGAAACGGTTTTGGTGAGTTGTGCCTGTCTGTCTTGTCGCTGAAATGGGTTAGCGTCGGCCATCAGTTGAGATTTTATGGCTTTGATATTTCGGCTATCACCGCTGGGGAAGCGTTGCGTGACACTCAGTTTTAATTGCGTCATATTTTCCTGATCAAAGCCCCAGTTGTCAGTGGGTAGGTTTTCAAACCCCAGTGACAGTGTTGGATCGGGTAAAGCGCTATGACTTGTTGCCTCATCCCGAAAAGCGGCTTCTTTTAATTCGCTACCTCTAAGCCAGTCATCATTGCTAATGGCTTGGTATATAGCGTGGTCTAAGGTGAGTTCACCAGCCGTTGCCAGTGGCATAAGTACCGTCAATGCAATACTTGTTACTAAAGTTTTCATGTTCTAAACCCATGCTGAATAATTTGCTAGCTTCAATAAATGAAGCAGCCAATGTAAAAACACATTTTTTGGGCGCACTTGCCCTAGGGATTAGATTTGTGAAGGGGGTCTATCGAGGTTGGAGCTATGAGCGGGTAATAAATGGTTGTTAATCGCTAAAGTGATAGCTTGATGAATACTGTTAAGCGTAGCGGGGGCTGGTTGGATTAGGCTGAGGCTTAACATACAGTCCGAGCAATCACCCTCGCAGCATTCCGACATCTCAGTATTGTCTGTTTCAAGCATGTCTCCATGGCAGGGTGGCTCTAGTTCTGTTTCATGCTCGCTAGCTGATTGGATCGGATGATCAGTCATTGTAGTTGTCATTTGCGCAGCAAAAAGCCCATTGGACAAAAGAACCAATGTTAAAAACACAATTACGTATTTGCTGAAAAAATGCATGTGATGATTGTAGGCTTTGTTTTTAGCGATTGCAGCTAATTATTCTGTTAATAATTATTTTTTGCTTATGAATTGCGTCGTATTTCTTAAAAGGTGGGGGCAGTCCATGTTAGATCTCGCTCGAAGTGAATACGCTATCATTGCTTTGCTTAGGTTTTTCCAGCTTCTATTTTATGAGGAATCACAGTTTACTATTCTCAGGAAATTTTGCCAAAACTGGACTATTCCTATTGAAGCAGCATAGATGATTGCTCAAGAGTAGTAGTTGCAGGTGTTTTCTTACATGATACAGAGCGATGTCTGAAGCTGCCTGTAAAGCGGATAGCGGTATCAAATTGGCTTTTCGTTGTGAGACATAAGCTAATTCAAGAATATTCGCTCTATAGCAGACATTAAATCCAGCCCCCGCTGGACGTATACACAGTTGATTGAAATAGTCACTTATTAATGGCATTCCGCATAATCTGCCGATTAATTGCGCAAAAAAATAAATAGTGATATTTCAATCAGTTACAGCCCCAAGAACGAGTGTCTTTAGAACGTTATCAAGCACCTTCCTAATGAATGGCGAAAAGGCTAGATAATAGAGCCATTGCCTAAAAATTATGGCGCTAATAAGTCCGATTGGATATTTCTATTAAAAAACAATATATTAGGCGTTCCATCAAAACGGTAATCAGGGAATGTTATACCGACTTGTCTTCATAATAACCCGATTCCACAAGTTATACCGACTTGACCTAGGTTTTCAGATTAAGCCGACTAGTCGGCATACTAAGCGTTAGGGCATCAAGGAATTCAAGAATGAAGCCGTTAATATTTTTCATACTACTAATGTGTATGCTTCCCGCTCACGCAACCCAGCAAATATCTGAAGGTTTTATTGTTGATGGCAAAGAACATGACATATCTGGAAAGCCTCTAGAATTATTATTTAAATCCGAAGAAATACCTGCTCTTATTGGTGCAGAGGGAATGTGCTCTGCTAACTGGCGGGGCTATGTTGGAACTTGGGAACTAATCGAGAGTGAGTTGTATTTAAGAAAGCTTGTGATAGACCCCTGCTCTGATCCCACAGAGGTCAGTCCCGTTAAGCTCTTTGGTGAAGTGAAATACCCTGTTAAAGCAAAATGGTTTACCGGGCCAATTAATGTCCCCCTGTCAGATAGGGTCTATATAGAAAATAAAGATGAAAATGGTGCGCGTGAGCATATAGGTTATGAATATCAAGCAATCGTTTACGAGTTTGCCAATGGAAATTTGATCTCTCACTCTGAGAAAAAGGTCGTAGTAAAGTGGAAGTAGGCCCTAACAAAACAAGCAAGCGGACAGTAAACTGCCGCTTCTTTCAGCGTTAGTACTCAAGGAGATAATATGCTATCGAATGTGTGGCGGTTTTTAAATTCACAATTTTTTCTTTTATTGTCAGGTTTTTTTCTTACTGGGATTGTAGGGCATTATTTAACAGTTAATTATCAAAACTCATCCTGGGAGCGTGATAAGAAATATGAAGTGTTCAAGCAAGAAATTGACGAGGCAAAAAAAACCTTAGAAGAAGTTAATCTCCATATCTCTTCAAGAACTTACAGCCTACAGAAAGTTCATTGGGAATTAGAAAGCAGAGATATTATTGGTGCAGAATACGAATATGCCAAGTATGTTGAAATCAAAGATAATTGGAACAGAAAAATCAGGATCTACAGAAATAAGCTGAAACGATTGGTCGATTATGATCTTGCGTTTTTATTATTGGACTCAGAAAATTCAGTAAATGTTCCCAAAAAAGAGAGTGTCCATGCGTATTTTGCACTAGCGCATTCACAAACCAGAAGCTGGAAGAATTGCTTAGAGCTTAATTGCCCTGAATTTAAAAATCATCAAGAGGTAGCCCATACTTCACTCACAGAACTGTTTGAAGTGACTGATTTCTTTATTGATGAGTCATATTCTGTTTTTCTAGAAAAATATAAGGGATTGCAAAATACGCCATCCGAGTCAGCACTAACAAACGGCTCAAATTCGACCGCTAACGCGGCGCTTTAGCCGGGCGTTATAAGTAAAAGAATATGGCATACACTCAAGCTTACTTAATATGGTTGCTAGTAGCGCTTCTGCTTGGTTCTCTGGCAAGTGTCGTAATGCATGGCGATAATAATTCCATAGAAAATACTCTTTTCTATACGTTGCCATTACTTACTGCAACTTGCATAGGTATCAGCTTCGCACAGAGTAAAAACAAGGCACCGCATAAGTTTGGTTTTCTAGGTGTCATTTTTGGTGCTGTATTTTCAATGTTATTGCTGGTGGTTTCAGTAGTTTGGTTGTCTAGCAATGGCGTGTAATTTACTTATAACAAGGCGGTCAACGAACGCCTTCGGCTGGACAAAGTGCTGCGCACTTTGCCCGTTACCTAGGCGTTAGCCACACTAAATATGAACTTTGAAATTAGCGATGTAACTGAGAACGATAAAGAATTATTAGCAGAGCTTCGTATCTCTGCGATGCAGGAGAGCCTCGAAAATATTGGCCGCTTTGATCCGGTCACGGCAAGAAACAGGTTCCTGAATTCGTTTTGTAAAAACGATACTAAAAAGGTTCTTGTTGGCGGGGAGCTGGTAGGTTTTTACGTAATTCATAATAAGGCCGATCATATACATTTAGACCACCTATATTTCTTCCCAAAACATCAGGGGTTAGGCCTTGGGGCCAATATACTCAGATTAATCAAGGAGCGAGCACAGGAGGCAAGCTTACCAATTCGCCTTGGCGCACTTAGGGGGAGTCGCTCAAATGAATTTTATAGAAAGCATGGCTTCAGTTAC
>CALBVI010000347.1 GCA_937969395.1 uncultured Spongiibacteraceae bacterium
GTCCAAGGTGTTGTTGTCCAAATAGCGACAGCTACTGAGCCTTCAACGTCACCGTCAACACCACAGGCCGATAACACTGCAGCTCGGTCAACGGCCTCATAAGCGACATCTATCGACGGTGAGTTTTTATCTTTATATTCAACCTCTGCTTCGGCTAATGCAGAACCGCAATCCATACACCAGTGCACAGGCTTAAAGCCTTTTTGTAAATGGCCATTTTCTGCGATCTTACCTAATGAACGGATGATGTCCGCTTCATTATTAAAATTCATCGTCAGATAAGGTTTATCCCAATCACCAAAAACACCTAGACGAACAAAATCTTTTTTCTGCCCATCGACTTGGCGTTGCGCGTACTCACGACACTTTTGACGAAAAACTGAAGGCTCAACTTTCACCCCCGCCTTGCCGACTTTCTTCTCAACATTTAATTCAATCGGCAGACCATGACAATCCCAACCAGGAATATAAGGCGCATCAAAACCATTAAGGGTTTTTGATTTAATAATAATATCTTTAATGATTTTATTAACCGCATGACCAATATGAATATCGCCATTGGCATAGGGAGGACCGTCATGCAAAATAAACGGCTTGCGGCCTTTTGCTGCTTCACGAATTTTTCCGTAAAGATCTTCTTGCTGCCAGCGCTTCAAAGTTTGCGGTTCACGCTGAGCCAAATTAGCTTTCATTGGGAACGCCGTTTTCGGCAAGTTCAATGTCGATTTATAATCAGTCATGCTTTTTAAATACCGTTCTGGATTTAAGTTCTTTAATAGTAGTTTTTAATTTCAGCTCGTAACTTTTACGCTTGACCCTACAAGCCGAAAAAATTACGTCCTACATCAATATCTTTATGTATTTGTATTTTTAATACATCAATAGAATCAAATTTCTTCTCGTCACGAATTTTATGACGAAAGATAACTTGAACCTGTTTACCGTAAATATCTTGTGCAAAGTCTAACAAATGTACTTCTAATAACGCTTTAAGACTATCGTCTACGGTCGGTCTTGTACCGACATTGGCAACACCATAAAACGTTGTATCATCAATTAAAACTTCGACCGCATACACACCCGACAAAGCCGTTCTAATGCGATGCAATTCAACATTAGCGGTTGGCGCATCTAATTGCCGCCCCAACTGCTGACCACGCAACACCTTGCCCGCAATACTATAAGGCCGGCCTAACAAGTTTTCAGCTAGGCTAAAATCTGCTTGTTGTAACGCCTGACGAATACGGGTACTGCTAACTCGCTCATCTTCAACGGTCACTGTTGACGTCGCTACAACATCAAAATCATATTGCTGACCCGCTGTTTTCAGCATCTCAAAGTCGCCACCGCGGTTGCGACCAAACCTAAGATCATCGCCGACAATAATGTAACGACTGGCTAGTCCTTCGACAAATACTTGCCGAATAAAATCAACTGGCTCTAAATCGCGAAACGAAGGTGTAAATCGAATCCGCAAAACCCGATCAATGCCCATCGCTTTAAACGCTATAAACTTTTCACGAAAACTCATTAACCGTGGCGGTGCCTGCAAAGGCGCAAAGTATTCTCTCGGCAATGGCTCAAACACCACGACCACTGTTGGCAAGTTGAGTTCTCGACCTTTGTCGATCAACTGCTGTAATACTTTGCGATGTCCGTGATGCACGCCATCAAATGCGCCTATTGTCGTCACACATTGCTGGTGGCGAGGGCGTAAATTGTGCAAGCCTCGGATCAACTCCATGAATTAATATCTGCTTTCAGTAAGGGCTAAGTACATGATGCTGTAACACAGCAGCAGTAAGCCTGTAGTTAACTGACCTGTAGTTAGCTAAATAGTTAACGAGTAACCAACCAGTAAAATAGCGCGTGATTATATCCCAGCAGCCCTAGAGCCACCAGCCGATGCAAGCAGAGTATGAGGTTAATTTATACGATTAATGCTGATTAGAAATACTGGCAGCCTTAAAATGTGAAGGCCTAGCCCCCAACAACAATAAAGCTGCAAAGTAACAGCCCGCACCAGCCGCACAAACCCAAGCTAGATTGAGACTACGCTGCCACCAAGACCACTGCGCCCATAAGCCACCATCGGGACTAATAAGAAATAAGACCCCCGCCATCACGGTTGCTGCTATCAACAATCGCAACAAAGTAGCGATAAAACCCGCCATTGGCTCATAAACCTTTTGCCGACGCAGCCCGAGATAAAGTAACCCGGCATTAAGAAACGCAGATGCCGATGTCGCCAGTGCCAAGCCAATATGACCCAGCTGAAAATAGTAATGCAGAGGAACCACAAAGAGTATATTAAGCACCATATTCGCAGCCATCGCTTTGATGCCTATAGCAACCGGCGTCTTGGTATCTTGCCGAGCAAAATAACCGGGGGCAAGCACCTTAATCATCATAAATGCCACTAAACCCAATGAGTACGCCTGTAAACTCATTGATGCCATTGTGACATCACGCTCGGTCAATGCGCCATATTGAAATAAGGTCATCAGAATCGGCTTAGCCAAAATCATCAACGCTATTGCAGCGGGTATCGCAATAAATAGCACCATCCGCATGGCCCAATCTAAGGTTGCTCTAAATGATTCCGGTGACTTAGCTGCTTGCTGTCGCGATAAGCTAGGCAAGATAACGGTGCTAATCGCAATCGCAAACACACCTAAGGGAAGCTCCACTAAGCGATCAGAATAATAAAGCCACGAAACACTACCTGCAGGTAAAAATGATGCCAGCACAGTATCTAACAATAAATTTATCTGGCTGACCGAAACCCCAAAAATAGCCGGTCCCATTAACGCCAGCACACGTCGCACACCGTCATCTTTAAGATCCCAAACCGGCCTAGGCATTAATCGAAGCCCTGCCATAAAGGGCATTTGAAAAGTGAGCTGAATAATCCCAGCAGCCATTACTCCCCATGCCAATGCAAACGCAGGTACATCAAATAGCGGCGCAATAACGACTGCTGCAGTAATCAAACAAATATTTAACAGCACTGGGGTAAAAGCAGGTACAGCAAAGCGGCCGTAGCTATTAAGCACCGCACCACAAAAACCGGTTAAAGAAATCAATAATAAATAGGGAAAGGTAACCCGAATCATTTCCCGGGTTAATTCAAACCGAACAGGGTCATCCGCCAAATAAAAACCGGGAGCAAATAATATGGTCAGTAACGGCGCACCAAGCACCGCCAAACCGGTCACCAGTAATAATGTGCCACCCAAGACACCCGAGACGCGATTAATAAGGCCCTGTACCGCTTCAAAACTACGCTGCTGCCGATACTCTGATAACACCGGTACAAAGGCTTGAGAAAACGCACCCTCAGCAAATAGACGGCGCATAAAATTGGGGATTTTGAACGCGACAAAAAAAGCATCCGCCGCAGGTGTTGCGCCCACAAAATTAGCGATCACCACATCACGTGCCAGACCTAGTACACGAGAGAGCATGGTCATCAAACTAACGACAGCACTTGATCGTAATAGACCAGAAGGCTTGGGCGCAGCAGCTGTCGATTGATCCACTAGGGATTCATCACTAGAAGGCTTTTGAGAAGAATTAGACAATATCGCTCCAATTAACGATCAACATACAGCGTGACAAATAAGCTACGCACTTAATCAACACCAACGTGCCTTTAAATCTTGATAGTTAAGTTTAAGCCACTGCATGGCGATTAAAGTATGAGCGTTATTAAGCTGACCCCGGGATAACATTTGCCAACAGTCAGCGACTGAAAAAAGATGTACACGAATATCTTCGCCCTCTTCATCCAAACCGTGCACACCACCGGCCTGACTCAGATCGCAGCGACCAGCAAACAAATAAAAATACTCGTTGCTGCCGCCAGGGCTAGAATAGTATTCACCAATGGGCTCCAACTGCGCGATAACAACACCAGCCTCTTCAATCGACTCCCGACCAGCAACTATTTGCGGCTGCTCATCTTTATCAATTAAACCCGCCACTAACTCCAATGACCAAGGCGAGGTATTGCGCTGCTTCGCAAGCTCACTGCCAATAACACCTACGCGAATTTGCTCAACTAATGCTATTTGGTTTAACACTGGATCAAACAGCAACACCCCGACAGCATCGTGGCGATCCATCAGCTCGCGCGAAATGACATCGCTCCAACCTCCGCGAAACAGACGATGTTTGAGCTTAAGGCTACGTAGCTGAAAAAAGCCTTGATGAGCGATCTCATCAGAAAGTATTTTTACATCATCGCGAGAAAACGCTTTTTCGTAAGGCTTATTGCTACAACTCATGCTAACCGCGTTGCTCAAAGCGGCTGCCGGTATACCAATTAACCGGACTAGAGTGCTTATCAACCTGGTCGACAACATCCAAAATCAGTGCAAATAAAGCCATTCGTACCAATACACCATTATCAGTTTGACGGAAAATCGCCAACTTAGGGTTGTCGTTTAAATCGTTATCCAGCTCATTGGCACCGGCGCGAGAATCTCTCGGCAACGGGTGCATAATGACCGTATTTGGCTCACAAAAACGCGTATAAATTGATTGATTGAGTCGATAGCGGCCACGATACAGGTCAGCTTCTTCCTGACTAGAAAAACGCTCTTC
>CALBVI010000348.1 GCA_937969395.1 uncultured Spongiibacteraceae bacterium
AATTGGAAGATGCACGGCTCAATAGCAAGTGTTACTGATTTACTTTCAGGCTTGAGTGCGCAAGTAGCTATAAAAGATACGGCGGCTATGGCGGTGTGTCCGCCGTCCATTTTTTTACCGCAGGCTGCTGATATGTTGGCAGATAGTGGTATTCAATGGGGTGCGCAAAACCTTAGTGAGCAGGCCGAGGGAGCGTATACCGGTGAAGTTTCCGGTGCTATGTTGTCAGAGTTTGATTGTCATTTTGTGCTAGTTGGGCATTCAGAGCGTCGCTCGCTTTATGGTGAGTCAGATCAGCTTGTTGCCGATAAGTATATTGCTGCGCAGCGCTCAGGTTTATTGCCCATTCTTTGCTTGGGTGAAACATTAGAGCAGCGAGAGGCGGGTAATGCTTTATCGACAGTTGCTGCTCAATTACAAGCTGTTATTGATGTTGCTGGCGTGTCATCGCTAGCAAATGCTGTTATCGCCTATGAGCCTGTTTGGGCGATAGGTACAGGTAAAACCGCAAGTTCGGCGCAGGCACAAGAAGTTCATCAATACCTGCGCGAGTTTATCGCTAGTATGGATGAAGTGGTCGCTGAAAAGGTACAGATTCTATACGGTGGCAGTGTTAAAGCTGCCAATGCTGCTGAGTTATTCGGTAAAGAAGATATTGATGGTGCTTTAGTTGGTGGAGCCTCATTAAAGGTTGATGAGTTTGTCGCAATATATGATGCGGCAATATAGTAGTAAAAATTATTTATATGTACGTTATGAAGAGCCTAGTTCTCAGGCTCAATGATTAGGTAGAGTAAAATGGAACAAGCAATTTCAATTTTTCATGTAGTGGCATCGTTCGCCATTATTGGTTTGATTATGTTACAGCAAGGTAAGGGTGCCGATATGGGCGCTTCTTTTGGTGGTGGCGGTTCCCAGACGCTATTTGGTAGTAGTGGTGGTGGCAGTGTATTAACGAAATTTACCGCTTGGTTTGTTGCGTTGTTTTTTGCCACTAGCTTTGGTTTAGCTGTCGTTGCTAAAAACAGAGCTAATGTTGATATTACCGATGAGTTTTCGATACCTGCGGTTGTTGAATCGGTGGTTGCACCTGCCGCAGCAACAGATATTCCTGTTATTGAAGCCCCTGCGCAAGTGGATAATGGTTTGGATGTTCCTGTGCCAGTGTCCGAGGCTGTTGAAGCTGAAACAAGCGATATCCCTCAGTAGAATAAGTTGATTTGATTGAGGTTTGCTTGGTTTTAAGTTGAGCTTCAAGTTTTTGTATTAGCCGAAGTGGTGGAATTGGTAGACACGCCATCTTGAGGGGGTGGTGAGCTATGCTCGTGCGGGTTCAAGTCCCGCCTTCGGCACCAATGTATTTGTTTGATAAGTATATTAAAAGCCCCTAATTTAGGGGCTTTTTTATTGCCGGCAGAATAGTAAGAAAGTATCGGTTATGGTTGACCGTTACGGAGCAAGTCCCTATAATTCGCGGACTCAAATTTTGCCCTCTTGTGGCAAACTGGGTGTGGATATGTCAGAAGGGGCATATTGGAGGTAAGGCTTAGGCCATATCTTATAGTTGCGGGGTGGAGCAGTCTGGTAGCTCGTCGGGCTCATAACCCGAAGGTCGTCAGTTCGAATCTGGCCCCCGCTACCAAATTTATTATTATCGGTGCTTGAATAGTTGTCCGGTAATAATCTTAAAGGCCCCTTTTTAGGGGCTTTTTTGTGTGTCGCGTGTTTAGTTGTGGCAGAAAAGTTTTCGAAGTGGGCCTTGAGCCCATTTTTTATAGGTGGGTGATATAGGTGGGCAATATAGCCGCACCAAGTAAGGTAGAAAATGGCAGGTAAAGACGCGTTGTTAGTGGAGTTAGTTCGTCCAGCAACAGAAGCTTTAGGTTATGATTTGTGGGGAATTGAATATCTTTCCCAAGGTAAGCAAACCATTGTACGAATTTACATCGATAGCGATAAAGGTATTGGTGTTGATGACTGCGTTAGTGTCAGTCGTCAGGTTAGTAGTATTTTTGATGTTGAAGAACCTATTTTAGGTGAGTACAGCTTGGAAGTGTCTTCTCCTGGTATGGAACGGCCGTTGTTCTTGTTGGCTCAATATAGCGGCTACATTGGCGAGTTTGTAAAAATTCGTTTGCGTTCACCTTTCGAGGGTCGCAGAAAATTCGCTGGTCAGCTCAATGGTGTTGAAGGTGATGATGTGGTTGTAATTGTTGATGACCATGAATATCTACTGCCTTTCGATATGATTGATAAAGCACATTTAGATCCGAAGTTTTAATTTATAGTGATCGTTTTATAACGTCGCTAGATAAAAGTATTACAGAAATAGATACATTAGTTAGGTAAGAATAAGTTTTTAAATGGATTAACGCTAACGTTTAGTTAGTGATTAATGAGATTAAATTCAGTTAAGTTTTGTTGAAACGAGGCGAGCAATGAGTAAAGAAATATTATTGGTAGCAGAGGCTGTTTCCAATGAAAAAGGTGTTTCTGAAGAGATTATTTTTGAAGCGATTGAGCAGGCCTTGGCTACCGCTACAAAAAAACGTTACGACGAAGATGCCGATATCACAGTCATTATTGATCGCAATACTGGCGACTACGAAACATTTCGTCGATGGGCAGTAGTTGCCGATGATGAAATGGCATTGTTAGGTACGCAGTTTACGACTGAAGAGGCAGCTGAGAAAGACAAGTCGCTGCAGGTTGGAGATGTTCACCAAGAGCAAATTGAAAATATTGGCTTTGGTCGTATCGCGGCACAAACAGCTAAGCAGGTTATCGTACAAAAAGTACGTGAAGCTGAGCGAGCTAAAATTGTTGACGAGTACGAAAGTCGTCGCGGTGAGTTGATTAGCGGTACTGTTAAAAAAGTAACGCGTGACAATATTATTGTTGATTTAGGCAGTAATGCTGAAGGTTCATTACCGCGTGAAGAATTGGTTGGCCGTGAAGTGTTTCGAATGGGTGATCGTGTACGCGCGATTCTTCAGGATGTGCGTCCTGAAGCGCGAGGTCCGCAGTTGTTTTTGAGTCGTGCTTGCCCTGAGATGTTGGTTGAATTATTCAAGATTGAAGTGCCTGAAATTTCAGAAGAAGTTATTGAAATTCGCGGTGCTGCTCGTGATCCAGGTTCGCGCGCAAAAATCGCTGTTAAAACAAATGATGGTCGTATCGATCCTATCGGCGCTTGCGTTGGTATGCGAGGTTCACGAGTACAGGCTGTCTCTGGTGAGTTAAGTAACGAGCGTGTTGATATTATTTTGTGGGATGATAATCCTGCGCAATTAGTTATTAATGCAATGGCTCCCGCTGAAGTTGAGTCAATTGTCGTTGATGAAGAAGCTAACTCTATGGATGTTGCTGTAGAGGCAGAAAACCTAGCGCAATCGATTGGACGCAGTGGTCAAAATGTTCGCTTGGCGAGCGAGTTGACCGGATGGACTATCAACGTAATGAGCGTTGAAGACGCGTCAGAGAAGAATCAAAAAGAGTCTGGTGCCATTATAGAAACCTTCATGGAACATCTTGATGTCGATGAAGATATTGCTGAAGTTTTAGTGGATGAAGGTTTTACTTCGTTAGAAGAAGTTGCCTATGTGCCTCTAGAAGAAATGATGTCCATTGATGGCTTCGACGAAGATATTGCTGAAGAGCTTCGCTCAAGAGCAAAAGATGCTCTATTGACGCAAGAAATTGCTACTGAAGAGCAGCTCGGTAAAACCGAACCTGCAGAAGACTTGCTAACAATGGATGGCATGGATCGTCATTTAGCTTTTGTGTTAGCAAGCAAAGGTATTGTGACAATGGAAGATCTTGCCGAACAGGCAGTAGAAGATTTGTTAGATGTTGAAGGTTTGGACGAAGTCCGAGCTGGTGAATTAATTATGACAGCGCGTGCCCCTTGGTTCGCAGAAGCTGATGAACAGCAGCAGTAGCGAGCTGATCGTAGTTATCTATATAAAGATACGATAAAAGGTACGGGAGAGAACTGAATGGCAGAAGTGACAGTAAGTCAATTAGCCGATGTGGTCGGTGCGCCGGTCGAACGTCTGTTAAAACAGATGAGAGAAGCAGGCTTGAAGCATGGCGCTGCTGAAGAACCGGTGTCTGATGAAGATAAGCATATACTACTGGCTTTCTTAAAAAGCAGTCATGGTGAATCTACGGCTGCACCGAAGAAAATTACGTTAAAGCGTAAAACGCTGAGCACGCTTAAAACAAGCAGTGGTCAGGGTGGTAAAAAGACAGTTAATGTCGAAGTACGTAAAAAACGTACTTACGTGAAGCGTGATCCTGCCGAGTTAGCTGCAGAAGCTGCGGCTGAAGCAGAAAGAAAAGAAGATGAGCTAAATAACCCGCAGCCTGTTGAAGAAGTAAAAGTAGCTCCGGTTGAAGAACTTAGCGCTACTGAAGAGATTGGTGTTGATAAATCTCAATTAGATCCAGAAGTCTTAAGGCAGCAAGCAGCGGCAAAACGTAAAGAAAAAGAAATTAAAGATCGTGAATTGCAGCAAGCAGCATTGACGGCTAAAAAATCAGAAGAAGCTAATGTTACTAATAAGCCGGCTGCTGTTAAGAAAGATGAAAAAATTGTTCGTGGACGTCGTCATGATGCGCCAGTAAAACCGGCTGAAGATGAACGGCCTGAGAAGAAAAAAGTACGTAGCGGTAAAGCAACACCTAAGACGCGAGGTAAAAACCGTGGTCATAATATTAAGAATGATGATTCTTTGTATGGTGATAATCGCGGTGGCCGTCGTCGTAAACAGAAAGTTTTAAAATTACCGGAAGGTTCGAAGTCTCATGGCTTTGCTCGTCCTACGGAGAAAACTATCCACGAAGTTATGATTACGGAAACCATTGTTGTTTCTGATCTGGCGCAGCAGATGAACATTAAAGGCGCCGTGATCATCAAAGAACTATTTAAGATGGGCATGATGGTAACTATCAACCAAAGCATTGATCAGGAAACTGCTCAGCTAGTGGTTGAAGAGTTAGGGCACAAAGTACAGCTAGTAAGCGGTGATGAGTTAGAAGAAGCGCTAGTAGAATCGATTAGTATGCAAGAAGGTACTCTTGAATCACGTGCGCCTGTTGTAACCGTCATGGGTCACGTTGATCACGGTAAAACGTCATTGCTGGATTATATTCGCAAAGCGAAAGTAGCTAGTGGTGAAGCCGGTGGTATTACCCAGCATATCGGTTCTTATCATGTTGAAACTGATAAAGGCATGATTACGTTTCTTGATACACCGGGACACGCGGCGTTTACTGCCATGCGTGCACGCGGTGCGAAAACAACCGATATTGTTATTCTAGTTGTTGCTGCTGACGATGGTGTTATGCCGCAAACTGAAGAAGCTGTTCAGCATGCAAGAGCTGCAGGTGTGCCAATCGTAGTTGCTGTTAACAAGATGGATAAAGAGGGTGCAGACCCTGATCGCGTTCGTAATGAATTAGCCGCTAAAGATGTTATCCCAGAAGAGTGGGGCGGTGACGTACAGTTTATGAATGTATCGGCTCATACTGGCGATGGTGTTGATGAATTGTTAGAGGCGGTCTTATTACAGTCTGAATTACTTGAGCTGCAAGCTGCTAAAGATATTCCTGGTAACGGTACGGTTATTGAGTCTCGACTCGATAAAGGTCGTGGATCAGTAGCTTCTTTGATTGTACAAAATGGTACGGTTAAAGGTGGCGACATTGTTTTAGCAGGTCAGTTTTATGGCCGTGTTCGTGCAATGCTTGATGAGAATGGCAAGCCGATTAAAGAGGCTGGGCCTTCTATTCCGGTAGAAATTCTTGGTCTTAACGGTACCCCTGATGCTGGTGATTCATTTGTAGTGCTTGATAGTGAAAAGCGCGCTCGTGAGAT
>CALBVI010000349.1 GCA_937969395.1 uncultured Spongiibacteraceae bacterium
AGCTGTCCCCACAAAGGTATACTGACTGGTATTTTGTTCACGGCTCTGGAAGTGTATGATACCAACACTTGCTAAATGATAACTTTTAGATACCCTATTAGCGAAATGTTTAGATAAACAAATTCAACACAATGGCGACTAGTTTAGCAGCAACCGATTCTATTTAAACCTAATTGAACGGTTAACCAAGACCTCTCTTTTACTTAGGTCTTTTTTATCTATAAACGCCCGCCTTTTACTTACGATGGAGACCAAACCATGAGCGACAATATCGTTCACGTAACAGATGCCAGTTTTGAAACAGAAGTATTAGGTGCAGATATCCCAGTACTTGTTGATTATTGGGCCGAATGGTGTGGCCCCTGTAAAATGATCGCTCCGGTTCTAGCGGAAGTCGCTACAGAATACGCAGGTAAAATTAAAATCTGCAAAATGGATGTCGATGCCAATACTGAAACAGCGCCTAAATTCGGTATTCGCGGTATCCCAACATTAATGATATTCAAAAACGGTAACGCGGAAGCAACTAAAGTAGGCGCGCTTTCCGCTACACAGTTAAAAGCATTTATTGATGACGCATTATAGGTAACACATCAAAACAGCAGCCTTTTATTGCTAACTACGCAATTTAAGGCTTGCTACCTCTTAATTTCAGTGCTACATTTGCCTCAATTCGTCGTTCGACACACTATTCAAAATCATTATTCACTACTTCCATTTACTTAACGTTCTGAAAATTTAATTGCGCGCCCGCGTACTCTAACTATTTTTCATTGCCCCAAAAACACTAATAATCTTATGAATTTAACTGATCTAAAAACCAAACCTACACAAGAACTTCTCGATATCGCAAAAGAGATTGGCATTGACAACATTGCCAGACAGCGCAAACAAGATATTATCTTCTCTATACTTAAGCGCCACGCTAAGAGCGGTGAAGACATATCCGGTGACGGCGTACTAGAAATTCTTCAAGACGGTTTTGGATTTTTAAGAAGTGCCGACTGCTCTTACCTTGCAGGGCCAGATGACATATATGTATCACCCAGCCAAATCCGCCGCTTTAATTTACGCACCGGCGATACTATTTCAGGAAAAATTCGCCCACCTAAAGATGGCGAACGCTATTTTGCTTTATTAAAAATCAGCGAAGTTAATTACACCCAACCTGAGCAATCTAAAAATAAGGTTTTATTTGAAAACCTTACACCACTCTTTCCAGATGAACGCTGCATACTACAAGCAGGCAATGGTTCAACAGAAGATTTAACCGGCCGGATTATTGATTTAACCGCACCGATTGGTAAAGGTGCTCGCGGCTTAATCGTTGCGCCACCAAAAGCCGGTAAGACACTCATGCTGCAGCACATTGCTCAGAGCATGGTGCGCAATAACCCCGAATGTTACATGATTGTTTTATTGATCGATGAGCGCCCTGAAGAAGTAACAGAAATGCAGCGCTCTGTACGTGCAGAAGTTGTCGCGTCTACGTTTGATGAACCACCGGCTAGGCACGTCCAAGTCGCGGAAATGGTTATCGAAAAAGCCAAGCGCCTTGTCGAACACAAAAAAGACGTTGTTATCTTACTCGATTCAATCACTCGATTAGCACGCGCCTATAACACGATCGTACCTTCATCAGGTAAAGTACTAACCGGTGGTGTTGATGCTCACGCTCTAGAACGCCCTAAGCGCTTTTTCGGTGCTGCCCGTAATATTGAAGAAGGCGGCAGCTTAACTATTATTGCTACCAGCCTAGTTGATACCGGCTCAAAAATGGATGAAGTTATCTACGAAGAGTTTAAAGGTACCGGCAACATGGAATTACACTTAGATCGCAAGATCGCTGAAAAACGTGTTTACCCTGCCATTAATATTCGCCGTTCTGGTACTCGTCGCGAAGAGCGCTTGACCAGCGAAGAAGAATTACAGCGCATGTGGATTTTACGCAAATTGTTACACGGTATGGAAGATACCGCCGCGGTAGAATTCTTGCTCGATAAATTAAAAGATACAAAAACTAACGACGAATTCTTTTTATCAATGAAGCGTAAATAATTTAGCTAGCCTGTCTTTTAGGCTAGCCATTAAAAATATCTGATGAAATATAACGATCTTCGCGAATTTATTAAGTTTTTAGAACAACGCGGCGAGCTTATCCGTATAAGCGAACCGGTTGACCCCAAACTAGAAATGACTGAAATTTGCGACCGGGTTTTACGCAAAGGCGGCCCGGCCCTGTTATTTGAAAACCCTATAGGCTTTGACACACCTGTTCTCACCAATTTGTTTGGCACCGAGCAGCGCGTTGCCTTTGGCATGGGACAAAAGTCGATAGCCTGTTTGCGGGAGGTAGGTGAGCTGCTTGCTTTTTTACGCCAACCCGACCCACCTAAAAGCTTAAAAGACGCCTGGGACAAAGCACCGGTTTTTAAGCAGGTGCTTAATATGGCGCCCAAAATAGTTAAGAAAGCGCCCTGCCAAAAGAATATCATCAAAGGCGATGACGTCGACCTCTACAAACTTCCCATTCAGACTTGCTGGCCGGATGATGTCGGCCCACTGATTACATGGCCATTAGTCGTTACTCGCGGCCCAGAAAAAGAACGGCAAAATCTCGGTATTTATCGCATGCAATTAATCGGTAAAAACCGATTAATTATGCGCTGGCTTTCTCACCGTGGCGGCGCCTTAGACTTTAAAGAATTTCAAGACAAGAACCCCGGCAAACCTTATCCCGTGTCTGTCGCTTTAGGCGCTGATCCTGCAACGATTCTTGGGGCCGTTACGCCAGTTCCCGACAGTCTTAGCGAATATGCTTTTGCCGGCTTGCTTCGCGGCACTAAAACAGAATTAGTGCAATCATTGAGTAATGATTTGCAAGTACCCGCCAGCGCTGAATATATTTTGGAAGGTTATCTCGCCCCTGATGATCTCGCTGATGAAGGCCCCTTTGGTGATCACACGGGTTACTATAATGAAGTCGATCAGTTTCCCGTCTTTACCGTAACTCACATAACCCATCGTGACGATCCTATTTATCACAGCACTTATACCGGCAGACCACCTGACGAACCGGCCATATTAGGCTTGGCGTTAAACGAAGTTTTTGTGCCTATTCTGCAAAAGCAATTTCCAGAAATTAGCGATTTTTATTTGCCGGCGGAAGGCTGTTCGTATCGTCTTGCCGTAGTTACCATGAAAAAACAATACGCCGGCCAAGCTAAGCGCGTCATGCTCGGCATCTGGTCTTTTCTCCGTCAGTTTATGTATACAAAGTTTATTATTGTGACTGACGATGACGTTAATGCGCGCGACTGGAACGATGTTATATGGGCGATGACTACCCGTATGGACCCTCGCCGCGACTGCGTTTTTATTGATAACTCGCCTATCGATTATTTGGATTTTGCGTCACCTGTTTCTGGCCTCGGCTCAAAAATCGGCTTTGATGCAACCAATAAATTCCCCGGCGAAACCACCCGCGAGTGGGGTTTACCGATCGCAATGGATGAAGGCACAAAACAACATATCGATGACATATGGGACAGTCTTGGCCTAGACATAGAACCGTAGGAATCAAGACTTAAAGATAGACAGTAAATAGTAAGTTTTAAATTTCAGCACCTTGATTTTTAAGCACCCATCTTAAACCGCTTCATTTTAGAATTTTATTGCTGTGACAAATATCATCGATCGCCCAGAAAAAAATCTACTGCAACTCCCGCCGCTGAGTTTATATATTCATATACCTTGGTGTGTTCGTAAATGCCCCTATTGTGATTTCAACTCTCACGAATCATCAGCCATTCCTGAAGCCGAATATGTGCAGGCACTAATCGCTGATCTCGACCAAGAACTTATTCACGTACAAGACAGACAGCTTCAATCCATATTTTTTGGTGGAGGAACACCCAGCCTTTTTTCTGAAAAAGCGATTGCAGCTATTTTGTCTGCCGTAGAGCAACGAATACCTTTCGACCACGATATAGAAATCACCCTTGAAGCGAACCCTGGCACAACAGAGCAAAGTAAGTTCTCCGGCTATCTAGCTGCCGGCGTTAATCGCCTATCAATCGGCGTACAAAGCTTTCAACCTAAGCACCTTAAAGCACTAGGTAGAATCCATGACAAACAAGAAGCCATTACAGCCATTAATTCAGCACGGCATGCAGGCTTTGATAATTTCAACCTAGATCTAATGCACGGGCTGCCCGATCAAACGCTTATTGAAGCCATTAGCGATCTTCAACAAGCCATTGATCTTGAGCCTACTCATATTTCTTGGTATCAATTAACCATTGAACCGAACACAGCCTTTTATTCGGCGCCGCCCACACTTCCTAATGATGACCGGCTAGCGGATATACAAGAAGCTGGCGAATCGTTACTCGCTACAAACCATTACTTACAATACGAAGTCTCAGCTTATGGGCAAGTCAAAAAGCCTGCGCGGCATAATCTAAATTATTGGATGTTTGGTGATTATATTGGCGTCGGTGCAGGCGCTCACAGCAAGCTAACCACCATGACCAACAATACAATAAACCGTAAATGGAAAAGTCGCTCACCCAAAGACTACCTCAGCCCAGACAAAGCTTTCTGTTCAGGTGAAAAACAATTATTAAAAGACGAGCTACCGCTAGAGTTTATGATGAACGCACTTAGACTAACCAATGGATTTTCTCCCGCTATTTTTTCGGACCGAACGGGACTAGAACTATCAGTAATAAGACAAACCATCGACACTTTATGCCGCAAAAAATTACTCACCCAAGATAACCTGCATATCAAAACAACCGAGCTAGGCCGCCGCTTTCTCAATGAGGTACTTGCTGAGTTTTAGCGCTAAAACGCTAGCCACTGCAGCACAACAGTCTCCACAAAGATCCCGCACCCTCCTGAGAAAACAACTCACTTAAAAAGCCTCTTTGAGCCTAACAAAAAATAGTTACAAGCTATCAAAGCTATAGAAACAATACTCTTTATCTATAATAAGAAAGCATCGATACTTATCCTATCAACGTAAATACCCAACGCAGACAAACGATAGGAGAGCAACATGTCTACCAGCATTAGCGTCAATCACTACATGAACTCCACGCCGACTAAGATACTAGCGGGCACAGAGTTAGGACAGGTTGTTACCATCCTTGCTGACAACCAAGTTAGCGGCGCACCAGTAGTTAGCGCTAACAATCGTGTTATAGGTTTTGTCTCAGAGCAAGATTGCTTAAAGCAGCTTTTATTAGGCAGCTATCACTGTGATCAACCAGCACTCATTGAAGATGTAATGCGCACCGATGTTGCAAGTGTTAAAAGCGGTGACAGTATTATTGACCTTGCCGAGCTGATGAATGACCGCAAGCCTAAGATTTATCCAGTATTGAATAACGGACAGCTGGCAGGGGTTGTTACAAGAAGGGATGTGCTAAGAGCACTAGAAGAAAATCAGCAACTTTGCGCCGCTTGGTAATGGATAAATCCATTTAACAAAAAAGGGGATAAACTTATTCCTCATGGTAGTTGTAGCAGCCACCGACAGAGAAACAGCTTATCCCCTCTTTACTAGATCAAAGTATTACGCTTTTTTTCTGCGAAGAACACCTAGACCAATAATACCTAAACCTAACAACGCAATTGAAGAAGGCTCTGGAACTTCTGATATTTGACCTAGCAAGTGATCATTACCGCAGCCCATTGTGTTACTAAAAACTAGATCATTATACTCAGCAGCAATTGCGCTAATATCAAAATTATATGCTGCATTGTGGAAAGCACCAGCGTAATAAGCATCACCATATTCAGCATCGTTAGTAGTCGCGTAATCAAACTTACCACTTGAAATTTCTTCAGCTACTACGCCTTTGCCTTCATCAACATACAACCATGGGCCAGAACCGTAATTTTGCTTATACCAGCCTTCTTGCGTATAAGAATCTACTGTCAGCTCACGAACTTCGTAACTGCCCTTCTCCCAATCAATATCAATTACATACTCATAACCGAAGGTATCGTTTACAACAGGCTGACCATTAGAACCGCCGTAAGCGTCACCAGCAGTGTAAACGCCATCTACATCAATAAATATATCGCCAGCGGTAAAATCTTTTGTACCGTTAAGACCGTCATAACCAGTTACACCCGTCATGAAGTTAAAACCACCAACAATCGCTAGATTGCCATTATCTTGTAGCCAAAAGCCTTCAAGATCCCAGCCCTGATTGTTAACCATACCTGGCTCAGTTTCATTATCCTCACCCGCGTCACCCAGACCACTGTAACCATCACCATCATAA
>CALBVI010000350.1 GCA_937969395.1 uncultured Spongiibacteraceae bacterium
CAAGATAAATAAAAATGGCACTCAACCGTCATCTCAAAAAAAAGCATCAACGGTTGAAAAGGCCATACAGTTACTGCTAACTCTTTCCCATGAACATCGCGAACTGGGCACAACAGAGCTGGGTAAAATACTCGGCTTACACAAAGCTACCGTGTCTCGCATTCTTATCCAGCTAGCTCAATATGGCTTCGTCTACAAAAATAACGAAACCAGAAAATACTGGTTAGGACCCGCTGTCCATCAATTGGGCATGACCATGGCAGACGTCAATTTTAAACAAGTGATGCAGGTCGCCTGCCCTCACATAGACAACCTCAGCGCCGCTATCAATGAAACCGTGGCCTTAGAAATATGGTTGGGCAATTCAACCGTCACCACTTACTACGCTCTCAGTGACCACCCTTTAAAAGTGGTGCCGCAAGGCGAGTTACTTGCACACCATGCTGCCGCTGGAGCCAAAGCAATACTGGCCTACACCCATCAAGAACGTGTTGATCGATTATTACAAGATGAGCTGCAGACGATTACTGAAAACACACTGACCGATAAAGAACAGATCAAAACCAAACTGTCCGAATATTTTAAACAGGGCTACTCAATCGATAACCAAGAAATGCATATCGGCATTTGTGCCATTGCCGCACCTATTTTTGATCAACTCAAACAACCGATTGCTGCTTTAACTATTCTGGTACCTGTTTCGCGCTCAGAGAATTTATTGTCGCCAACACTGATCGCCAATTTAAAATCAACAGCAACCGCTGTATCAAAAGAACTAGCGGCGAAACGTATTCGCGTTTCATCTTAAAACCAATCTAACGACATAATGATTAAAATGATGCTTTTAAATGAAACACATGACCCTCAATTAATTAGCTGGATTGAATCAGCCAATATAAACAGTGACTTCCCCATTCAAAATTTGCCTTTTGCTATTTTTAGACGCTCAAGCAGTAATGAAGATTTTCGTGGCGGCGTTGCTATTGGCGATCAAGTGCTCGATATGGCGGAGGTGTTAAAAACCGATTTGCTGACGGGAAAAGCAATTAAAGCAGCAGCCGAACCGACACTAAATCATTTAATGGATTTAGGCACCACAGAAAACTCAAAACTACGTTTAGCCTTATCTAAAGCACTACGTAGTGATGCAGACCTAAAAACAAAAGACACATTAAAAGCCTGCTTTATCCCACAAAGTGAAGTCGAATTTAATCTGCCTTGCCACATTGGTGATTACACCGATTTCTACAGTTCAATTAATCATGCAACCGCTGTCGGCCGGTTGTTTCGACCGGATCAACCCTTACTACCTAACTACAAATGGGTACCGATCGGCTATCACGGCCGTTCATCGAGTATTGGAATTTCTGACCAACAATTTCATCGGCCTATTGCTCAGATAAAAAGTAATGACATTCCCGAATTTGGCCCAACACAGCGTTTAGATTATGAACTTGAATTAGGCATTTTTATTGGCAAGAGTACTGAGCTTGGCGATCAAATTACTATTGAAAAATCCGAACAACATATTTTTGGCTTTTGTATTTTTAACGACTGGTCTGCCCGCGATATCCAAGCTTGGGAATATCAGCCACTCGGTCCTTTTCTTGGTAAAAACTTCGCGTCAACCATTTCACCCTGGATCGTTACAATAGAAGCTCTTGCACCCTACCGAACTGCATTCTCACATCCCGACGAAGATCCGCAACCACTGCCTTATTTAAGTAGCGAAAAAAATACTCAGCAAGGCGGACTGGACATTCAAATGGAAGTCTTTATCGAAACCGAAAAAATGCGTGCAGCAAACGAAAAACCAGCACGGATATCCGGCAGCAGCTTTAAACACTCTTATTGGACCGCCGCACAAATGGTTACCCATCACAGCGTCAATGGCTGCAATATGAATGCTGGCGACCTCCTAGGCTCCGGCACACAATCAGGTGCAAAACCTGAAGAAGCAGGCTCGCTATTAGAGCTTTCAGCGGGAGGGAAGAAATCCTTTACCTTGCCGAATGGTGAACAAAGAACGTTTCTCGAAGATGGTGACAAAGTAATCATGCGCGCTTTTTGCGACACGAACTTGAATACACACCATAGAATCGGTTTTGGCGAAGCATCAGGACTCGTGCTACCCGCCAAACATTAACAATACCGTTTCGATAACAGTTAATTTTTCTACATAAACTAATCAAATAACAACATAACAACATAACAACACAGGTGATCATAATGTGCGATGAAACCACACGGGAACAAGCCCTGAAATTTTCACAAAATAAAAATCCTACCAACATCTCGGAAAACAGTAGTACTAAAAACATATCACTACCAGTACCCGATAACGCTGTTGAAATAAAAGCACATTCAATCAATATCAACACTCCCGATGGGGAAGCTGATTGTTATTTCGTGCATCCTACAGAAGGAAAACATGCTGCGGTATTAATATGGAGTGATATTCTTGGCATGCGCCATTCATTTCGACTGATGGCAGATCGTCTAGCTCAATATGGCTACACCGTCTTAGCGGTTAATCCCTACTACCGCGTTGCACGCGGCGCTATTGTCCCCGAAGGTTCCGATTTCACCCAGCCAGGTATTCCTGAAATAGTCGTACCACTAGCAATGACACTATCATCAGAAACCTGTTTAAAAGATGGCCGTGCATTTGTCGATTTTTTAGATCAACAAGCAAGCGTAGACACCAATAGAAAAATGGCTTCCACCGGCTACTGTATGACCGGTGCCTACCCATTACGATTAGCTGCGGACA
>CALBVI010000351.1 GCA_937969395.1 uncultured Spongiibacteraceae bacterium
CCAAAACAATGCCCAATCTACTGTAGAAGAAGTGATCGTCACTGCTGAATTTCGTGATAGTGAATTGATGAAGGCTGTTGGCAGTATTTCGGTCATTGATGAGACTGTTTTTCAACAGCGTGCTGCTCAGCACTTAGAAACCGTATTAAGTACAGCTCCCAATATTGATGTCGGCGGTGGTGGCTCTCGCGTTCGTTTTATTCAGATACGTGGCGTCGGTGATTTGGAGCAGTTCTCTGATCCTAAATACTATCCTTCAGTCGGTTTAATGTTGGATGATTTAGAGTTAGGTGATGCCGCGAATGCCGGTATGTTGTTTGATATTGCGCAATTAGAAGTATTGCGTGGGCCGCAGGGTACTCGTCTAGGTGCAAGCGCCCATGCGGGAATGATTCAATTACGAGCTAATGAGCCTACCGATGAATTTGAAGGCCAAGTTAGCGCTGGATTAGGCAACGTTGATAGCTACAATGCCGGTTTAGTATTAAGTGGCCCTTTAAGTAAGGAGCTTAAAGCACGTTTAGCGGTACAGACTAACCAAAGTGATGGTCATATCGAAAACGCCTTTCTTGGCCGTGACGATACCAATAACCTCGATGAAGTGACAGCTAGGCTTAAATTGCAGTGGACGCCTTCCGAGAATGCACAATACGATCTGAGTCTGTTTTCATTTGATAGTGATAATGGCGCAGATACTTGGTCATTAGATAATGATCGAGTGACGCACTCAGATCAGCCGGGTAGTGATGAGCAAGAAACCCTGGCAGTAACGTTAAAAGGCCAGTGGCAGTTGCAAGAGGATCAATCTTTATTGGCGATTGTGAGTCATACCGATAGCGATTTATCATTTAGTTATGATGCTGATTGGATCTCGGATGATTTTTGTGTCACTTATTTATGTTCTTTTGGTAATGATACTGCACGTGAACTCTTTGAGCGTGATCGCGAAAAAACAACCGCTGACTTACGTTGGTTGAGTGGGCCAGATGCATTAACAGCGGGTCAAGCTCGTTATGTGCTGGGCGCCTACTTTAACGATAGTAGCGAAACGCTAAATTATAGTTACCCTAGTGTTTGGTATGGTGATTACGCTTCAGAAAGTGATTATGAAACTCGTCGCCAAGCTTTGTATGGTGAGTATGAATATGCCGCCACTAATCAATTGACGCTGTCTGTTGGTGTGCGTTCTGAGCGTTTTGAAGATGATTATTTAGATAGTAATGGTTTTGAATCAAATGATGATGCCAGTTATTTATTCAGTTCAGAATTTAGTGTCAAGTATCAGCTGGATGAGCAAACGTTAATTTATCTAACGCTTGCACGAAGTAATAAACCCGGTGGCGTCAATGTTTCTGCCAGTGCTCAGCAGGCTTATATGTCACCAGATTTTCAAACGTTTACTGAAAATAAATTAAAATTTGGTGAAGAGCTTTTACGCAATAAAGAATTGGGTATTAAAACTCGACAGTTTGATCAGCGTTTAGCGATCCGTGCGGCTGTATTTCATACTTCACGTGAGAATGCGCAGTTAGAAAACTGGATGTGGGATGACGCTGCTGGATTGTGGATTGGCTATTTGGATAGCACCAGCGATGCCAGTAGTTATGGTGTTGAGTTGGAAACCAGTTTTGAGGTCAATCAAACGCTACAAGTTTTTGCATCATTGGGTTGGTTAGAAACCAAAGTTGATAGCGTCGAAGTTTTCGATTTAGATTTGTGGGCGTTCGACACTAAATACGACCGTGATCAAGCAAAGGCGCCAAATTATCAATACAGTGTTGGCGCTAATATTATGTTGACTGAACAGTTGTCAGGCACAATTTCAGTTGATGGTCGTGATGATAGTTACTTTGGTTATTATCATGATGGCGAGCTAGAAGGTTATAGCCTAGTGAATGCCAGCATTAATTATCAGTTAGATAATATTAGTATCACTGTGTGGGGACGTAATTTAGCGGATGAGGACTATACTGTGCATGGTTTGTATTTTGGTGCTGACCCGCGGGATAATTTTGGTGCTTGGGCTAATACAACGTATCTACAGTATGGTGAGCCAAGAACTTATGGTGTTAATGCTAGTTATTCATTTTAATCAGAAACTGCGTGTTGATCATAGGTGACATCATTGCTGGGATTATAAGTCAGTAAATAAAGAGGTTTGGGCGTATACGTTCAAACCTCTTTTTATAATATTAGTCCTAATGTTAGTGCTGAATGAATGTGGTACAAGGAATGACGAAGAAAAGGAGAGGGCATAAATATGATTCAATATGATTTAAAGCATCTATTAAAAAACGTAGCCAGTAAATGGCTATGTTTTTTTGCGATGGGGCTGCTTGTTCAATCTTGTACTGTTCAGAATACGCCAGTTCAAATATCAGAAAATGAAAAAGCGAAAATACTCTTTGACGTGATATTTGATGCCTCTGTTGCTCGTAGTCCAATGTGGGAAGGCTATCTTGGTATCTACGATAATAATGATCAGTGGGATAATATTTCCGAAGCGTATTCAGTTGAAAGTCTGGAGTTTACTAAGCAGCAGTTAAAAAAACTGAAAACTATCAATGTCGACAAACTCGATGCTGAGACACGTCTAAGTTATTCCATATATGAAAAATCGCTGAATGATCAAATTAGCGATTTCAAATGGCGTCACCATAACTATCCCGTTAATCAAATGTTTGGTCTGCATTCACAGATTCCGTCCTATTTAATTAATATTCATCAAGTAACAGCAGAGCAAGATCTCAATGCCTATATCAGTCGCTTAAATAAAATACCTCTGTTGTTTGACCAGCTGATCGATGGTCTAGCTTTGCGTAAAGACAAAGGCATTATTGCGCCTAAGTTTGTATTTACTCATGTGATTCGCGATTCAGAAAATGTTATCTCTGGTTACCCTTTTGAAGAAGGTGCTGATAATACGTTGCTAGCTGACTTCAAAAAGAAACTAGCTGGATTAGAATTAGATGCAAAGAAAGAAAATGTTTTTATTGATGATGCCGAGGCTGCATTAAAAAATGCCGTTGGTCCTGCGTATAAAAAACTTATACAGTACTTAGCTGCGCTTGAAGATGATGCGGATACTCGTGATGGTATTTGGAAGTTACCGCAAGGTGACGACTATTATCGTCGTGCGTTAGCAAGAACTACCACTACATCATTAACAGCAGATGAAATTCATAATATTGGTTTAACCGAAGTTGATCGCATTCATAATGAGATGCGAGCAATTATGCAGCAAGTTGATTTTGATGGCGATTTATCCGATTTCTTTGTTTTTATGCGAGACGATAAACAATTTTACTATGAAGAAAGTGCAGAGGGTAAAGCTGCTTATCTCAACAAAGCTGTACAGCTGATTGAGGATATGAAAAATAATTTAGATAAATTGTTTTTGAGTAAGCCCGTAGCGGATATTACGGTTAAGGCAGTTGAGCCTTTTCGTGAGAAATCAGCAGGCAAGGCTTTTTATCAGCGGCCTGCGCCGGATGGCTCTCGTCCAGGTATTTATTATGCCAATCTTTATAAAATGTCAGATATGCCTAGCTATCAAATGGAGGCGCTTGCTTATCATGAAGGTATTCCCGGTCATCATATGCAAATCAGTGTCGCGCAGGAAATAGAGAGCTTTCCAAAATTTAGAAAATATGGTGGATATACTGCTTATATCGAAGGCTGGGGTTTGTATTCTGAGTACATTCCCAAGGAAGTTGGTTTTTATAAGGATCCTTATTCAGATTTTGGTCGTCTGGCGATGGAGCTTTGGCGTGCATGCCGTCTAGTGGTTGATACCGGACTGCATGAAAAGAAATGGACGCGACAGCAGGCGATTGACTATTTGGTCAAGAATACGCCGAATGCAGTCAATGATTCTACTAAAGCCATTGAGCGCTATATTGTTATGCCATCTCAGGCCACCGCTTATAAAATTGGCATGTTGAAAATATTAGAGCTACGTTCTAAGGCCGAAAAAGCGTTAGGCGAACGTTATGATATTCGTGAATTTCATGACGTGGTTTTGAAAAATGGTCCGATGCCATTAGATGTCCTAGAGATGCTTGTTGATCAATGGATTGCCAAAAAGTTAACAGTTAAGAAAAATACTTAAAAGGTCTGTGTACTTAATGTCTACTGCATTAACGATTGAAATTTTAGCAACAATTGCCAACTTGGCGTATTTGGTTTTTCTTATTCAAGAAAAAATCATTTGCTGGTCTTTTGGTATTGTCGGTTCTCTGTTGAGTATTTATTTATTTGTTGATGTGAAGCTATATTCGGAGGCTGTACTTTATAGCTACTACGTTATTGTCGGTATTTGGGGATGGATTTATTGGCATAAAAAAGATGTCGATAATAGTAATTTGATTATTAGTTGGCAGCTGTCTGCGCATTTAGTGACTATTTTAGTGGCTGTTAGTATCGGTTTAGTCGGCGGTTATATTTTCAATAATTATACTGACTCTGAGCGCAGTTATATTGATGCGTTGACAACAACGTTTAGTTTTATTGCTACTTACTTAGAAGTAAAAAAAGTGCGTGAATCTTGGTTTTACTGGATTGTTATCAATGCGGTCACTATTTGGCTATACCAAGATCGCTCATTAGATATTTATGCAGGATTGATAGGCATTTATACCGTTATGTCTGTATGGGGTCTGGTGCGTTGGTGGAAGGTCTATCAGCAACGATTAATCAATGTCGAGTTAAAAGTCTAAACGAGTAAGTAGATTAGATAAGCAATTTTATATACGTTTTTATTATTTTCTTTAGGAGTGAAATATGGAGCTGTCCGTTGAGGTGAGTTTGTACCCATTACAACAAGAGTATATTCCCGTTATCCAAGCGTTTATTGATCGAGTTAATAGCTATGATGGATTGACGGTTATTACTAACGACATGAGTACACAGTTGTTTGGTGATTACGAATTGATTATGGATGTAATGCGCGATGAAATGCGTAAATCCTTCGAGAAGTATGGCCGCTCGATATTTGTTTGTAAATTCATTGACAGTAATCTGCACCAATAAATTATTATGCTATTGACCTCGGTAGAACAGGAGCGATTGCGACTAGCCTTAATTTTTTGTGATGAAAAATTGAGCGGATCGGTCAGTGGTACTGCGAAAGTGGTTAAAAACTTTGGCAGTGGCCTCACTAATAAAAGCTATTTAGTGATAATTAATAATCAGCACTATGTACTTAGACTAAATGCGGTGAACAGCCTGGATTTAGGTATTTGTCGAGATAGGGAACGTCAAATTCATCAGGGTGCCTATGCTCAAGATTTGGCGCCTGAAATTGTTTTGTTTTCTGCAGAGCATGAGTTGCTGCTTACTCGATACATCGAAGGACAAAGTTTCTCGGCTGAAGACTTTTCTTGCCCCGAGCGTTTGTCACTTATAGCTGGTTTTTTATCTAAAATCCACCAGCTTGAGGCTGTAGAGGACTCCTTGGATCTAATAAAGCATGTTGGTAATTATTTAAACCGCATAGTTGATTTAGATTTGAAAGCCGCTTTATTGATTTACAAAGAAGCTATCGTTGAATTGCTAGCGGTTGATAGTCTGATGCCCAGAAGTATTTGTCACAATGATTTATTGGCCGATAATTTTTTACTGCTTGAAAGTGGTAATTTGATAGCGTTGGATTGGGAATATGCCTCGGTTGGTAACCCATTATTTGATTTGGCCGTTATTATTGAATCGCAAACTATTAATGATGCCGGTCAAATGATTTTATTGCAGGCAATGGTAGAAGGTCATGGTAAGAGTGTTGACGCCTTATCCGTAGAGTTAAAATCGCAAAGAATAATTTATCGCTATATAGAGCTTCTATGGTTTGCTGTTCAGTATGGGCATGCACCAGAAAGTATTATGTATGGGCTTATCAAACAAAAACAAAATGAATTGGCAGCGTTTTTTTGTGAATAGCATTGTTGATTTAATAATGCGTCATCAACGTAGTTTTCTGTTGGCGATGATTGCTTTGTTGTTTGTTCTTTTTTTTGCCGGCGGTCCTGGTTTATATTCTCTCCGTTCTATTAAATATGCCTGGAATTTTGGTCATATTATTTTCTTCTGTTTGTTAGTAGGTTTTTTACTTTCTGAATTTAAACTGTTAATAACACGGCCTTTGTTGCAGCAGTTAGCGTTGATATTATTGATGAGCGTTGTTGTTGGCGGTAGTGTTGAGCTTATTCAGTCGGGCTTATCTCGAAACCCTGATTTAGGTGATATGTGGCGTAATGCCATTGGCGCTTTGCTGGGTTTTGTATTGTTCTCTAGGGCGAGAGTTAAATGGTCTTTGATTAGTTATTCTTTATCTGTCGCTGTTGTTCTTATACTTATAGCTTTTCAGGTTAAGCCTTTATTGATATTTCTTGTTGATGAGGCTGCGGCCCGCAAAGAATTTCCATTGTTAAGTAGTTTTGAACATGATCGTGAGCTTTCTCGTTTTGATGGTAGTGCTGATTATTCGTTTTCTGAAGTGCGCTCGGTAGACGGTGTTCGATCTTTAAAGGTGATAACTGATTTAAAGCGCTTCTCGGGTATAAGTTTAAAAAACTTTCCTAGAGATTGGTCCGGTTATGGACAGCTTAAATTTGATATTTACTCAGTTGCAGAAGAAAATATTGAGCTAATAGTTCGTATTAATGATGTGACACATGGGTATCGGCGTCGGCAGCGCTATGACGACCGTTTTAATCACATGTTCGTTTTGCAGTCCGGTTGGAATGAGGTGGATATCAATTTGTCTGAAGTAGAATCAGCGCCTGTAAAACGTAGTATGAACATGGCTGATATAGAACGAGTGGAGTTTTTTGTTACTAGCGAGCCCGCAGTTCGAACGTTTTATCTTGATCACCTACGATTGTTGCCATAAGTGAGCGGTTAGCAGTAAGTAGTTAAGTCTGAGCAATTGATTCGATGTTAATAGAAGCTTCTGGCAAGACCAATAACACTCAGTGTCATTAATACAATGCCTAGACGGCGATAGAATATTTTAGGATCCGCTTCGAGCATTCTTTTATGGAAGCGTAAGCCAATAATGTGGCCGATAGTGCAAACCGGTAATAACCAGAGTTGGTGGATTAATTGTAAATCAATACCTAAAGCGACAAAGGTAGTCATTTTTATAGTGACAAGTATAAACCAGAGAACAAATAAGGTGTCGCGCAATTGAAAGCGGTTAATATGGTTGGCAAGTACCGCGGTGATTAATGGCGCGCCTATAAGAGAGGTGCCGCTGATATAACCGCCAAGAATTAAAAAGCACCAATCTACGGTTTTATTTTTGCTGCTAAACGGTTTGTTGAGTATGTAGCTCAATGAATAAATAATAACAATAATAAAAATAATCGCGCTCAATAGTTCAGTGGGTAATGTAAACAAACCAAAAACACCAATTAACTTTGGGATGATCATAATCCCTAGTGTCTTCTTTAGGGTTTTCCAGTCGATATTACTTTTCTGATCTTGATTTGATTGAGCTTGATTAGATGATTTTCGATAATTCTGAATGACTGTTAATGCTGAGAAAAATAATAAGTGAATAGCAATAATAGGCAGCCATAGTAGCGGCTGGTTAACGATCATCAATAAAAAAGGCAAAGAAAAAACTGCACCGCCAAAACCCAGGCCGGAGCGAACAAAGCCGCCCCAGACAAAAATTAATGCAATGAGTATATATTGATAAAGAGCTAAATCAGCCATGTGGAGGTATTCTGTTTATTGCTTATCTGTTGACTCTTTTGATGAGATCTCACCAAACAGTTCGCCCATTACGGTTGGGCTACCTGCTTTGAGCTGATCTTGCCATGTAACGGCACCGGCACCAAATAATACAATGGCGGTTGAGCCAAGTTTAAATCGACCCATTTCCTCACCTTTGTTGATTTTAATGGCCTTGCGCTTTTTGGTGTAATGTTGGATTCGAACTTCGCGTTTAATCGGTGCTACTTGTCCGCCCCAAACAGTTTCAATGCCTGCAACAATCATCGCGCCAACTAATACAACTGCCATGGGACCTGCTTCTGTTTCAAAAACGCAGACAGCTCGTTCATTGCGTGAAAATAAGCGGGGCACATTTTCTGCAGTGGTGGTGTTAACAGAAAATAAATCGCCTGGTACATAAGCCATTGAGATTAATTTTCCTGTCATTGGCATGTGTACGCGATGATAATCTTTTGGTGACAAATAAACCGTCGCGAACTGCCCGCCGCTAAAAAGTTCGCACGTTTCTTGGTCGCCGCCGACTAATTCTAATAAGCTGT
>CALBVI010000352.1 GCA_937969395.1 uncultured Spongiibacteraceae bacterium
TAACTGAAAGAAATGCCGCTGCATACTCGGTAGCTGAGTAGCCAAGTCTTCCAACCGATTGAAAGGTATCTCGCAAACTGCTGACGTTTCCAAAGCCTTCGCCGAGCAGGTATATTTATTTTTACTAATACCATCCATACCAAAAATTTCACCAGGAAAATAAAAACCTGTTATTTGTTCACCACCATCACTAGTGACTTTATACGTTTTAACTGCACCAGAACGAACAGCGTAAACAGATATAAACGTATCAGACTCTCGATATAGATGCTCCGATTTTTGCAGTGGCCGCCCTCTTTTTACAATCTCTTCAAGCTGACCTACTTCATCAGCCTCTAGCACTAGCGGTAAGCAAATATTACCTAAGCGGCAGTTACCACAAGAAACCATACCAGCCTGATAGTTACATGGCTTTAAATCATCAACACAGAGAATATCATTGCACTCGATGTTCATATCATTCTCCATTTATTTATAGCGATTTTGAAAATTTTACGGCTACACCTTGCTGTAAATATTTGTCGAAAACCATGCAAATATTACGCAACATCAAGCGACCAATCGTGCTAACCAATAAGTTTTCATCTTGCCACTGCAACAAACCGTCTTTTTCCATTTCGTATAATTGTATAATTTCATCTTTGAAATATTGATGAAAATCAATTTGGTATTTTTCGTTGATGTCATTAACATTCAAATAAAGATCGCAGCTTATTTGCGCAATAATTTCTCGCCTTAAACAGTCATCAACCGATAGCGAAATTCCCTTATTAATAGGTATCTTATCTTCATCCAACTGCTGATAATAATCCTCTAACTGGACAGCGTTTTGAACGTAGCGGTTATCCATTGAACTAATGGCCGAAACCCCCAAACCAACAAGATCAGGTGCCATGCAGGTCGAATATCCTTGAAAATTCCGCTGTAGCTTTGCCTGTTGCTGCGCCTTATATAAAGCATCGGTTTTTTTCACAAAGTGATCCATGCCTATATGTACATAATCCGCGGCGATTAGCTTTTTAGCTACCAAAGTAAATAATTCAATTTTTTCTTGGGCCGTAGGTAAATCATGCCGATCAATTGATCGCTGACTTTTAAATCGCTCAGGTAAATGTGCATAGTTATAAAACGCAATACGGTCCGGCGACAACAGGATAACCTTATCAATTGTTTCGCTTAAACTGTCTTTTGTCTGAAAAGGCAAACCATAAATCAAGTCATAACTAATGGATTTAAATTGATGTAGACGAGCTGTCTGAGTGAGATGCTCAATCATGTCAAAACTTTGATGCCGATTTATAGCTTTCTGAACTTTTTCGTCAAAATCCTGCACACCTAAACTCAAGCGATTAAATCCAAGCCCCTTCAACAATGCCAAACTATCTTTAGAAATAGTTCTTGGATCAATTTCAATACTGTATTCACGGCGATCAGAATCGGTCAAAGAAAAATGAGTGGCTAAGTAATGCATAAGTTCGGTTAACTGAGCACCATCCAAAAATGTTGGCGTGCCACCACCAAAATGTAACTGCATAACCGTTCTATGCGTTCCACTAAGCTCCGACTGCAATCTCATTTCTTTTTCTAAATGGTCAAGATAGCGTCTAGAAACACTTTTATCTGATGTTACGACTTTGTTACATGCACAGTAGTAACAAATATTCTGACAAAACGGGATATGAACATAGAGTGATAATGGTGAAATATTACTAAGGGATTTTGCAGAAATATCTTCACAGTACTGCTTAGTATCATATTCAACATCAAAGTTAGGCACTGTTGGATATGATGTATAACGGGGGCCAGCAACATCATACTTTGCAATAAGATTATTATCCCAACACGAATCACTTTCAGTAATATGATTTTCTATCATAGAAATAGATGACAAAGCCATGAAACATTCCTAAAACATGCTCAAATAAAATTAACCACCAGATTATTAGGCCGAAGTATATCCAGATATAAGAATGCCTTATTGATACAGATCAACGAAAGTAACCACTGACGCTTTATGATCCTACAAAGCATCAAAAATGGATAAGAAATCATGCAACAAAATCAATACAAAAAAATGGCTGGCACAGCGGCTGTTTTCGTTTTAGCCAATAATGATAAGCCATCGCCGGTAGAACGAGACGGCATGGTTTGGCAAGCAGACGAGCTGCATTTAAACCTTCAATCTACATCCACCCAACATAAGCCCACGATGGCAAATGCATTAGCCCTAGAAGGCTTAGAAGAATATGACCCACCCAAAGGAGGCGACATAAGGCGTGTAACATCGATAGAAAAAGACTTTATTTATATCGATGCTATTAAGGGATGGGTTCAATGCGAAGCAACTAGTTAGGCCATTAATGAAGCATCAGCGAATATTTAAAGGCTCAACTCGTGTAATGCCTGATCTGCCTCACCCCTAATTAACCTTTAATTAGTGTTTTAAGACGCGTAGTAAAAACGCAGTACAGATTAGCGCTTTATTTCATTAGACATAAAATATTTTTTCCAATGCCTAATTGATAAAGGAACCGCTGCATTCAACCAAAACGCAGTAAACATCAAAATATAAAAGACTTCAGTGGTAAATATATGATGTTCCGTATACGCAATATCCATGACCACAAAAGCTAATTCGGCACGCCCCAGCATACCTAAACCTATAAGCAAACTATCAGCATTATTAAACCCGGCGGTATAGCGCGCAGCCAAGGCTGCCGATGTAATTTGAGCAATAATAATACTCACCGTTAGTAATACAGTTTGCGGCAACACCGAGATAAACATTGCCCCATCAAAGACCAACTTACTTCCTAGCACGACAAAAAATACGGGCCCTAACCAAGTGTAAGCAACATTATCAACAATACGTGCCGTCTCTTTAAAGAAATCATTATTATTCTTAGAGTCCCCGAGCAAAAAATACTCTTCGCGCAAAATCAAACCTGCCATATAAGCGCCGATAGCAGGGTGAAAGCCAAACTCGTGTGCCAATAAGCCCGCTAAAACGGCTAATAATAAAACCGTTAATGTCGCATATTCACCATGACCGAAATTCATTAAATCGCCAAAGCTAAATCGCCCCAATACAGGTATTTTTGAAAACCAGCCACGCTCAGATTTTGGAAAAATCCAAATACCGATAAAGCTAATCAAAGCAAAAAAGATAACAACCTTGGCGGCGATAAGAGCAACACTTGCTACACTCACATCACCATTCCCACTAGCGAGCGGCACTAAAATCGCCAACATCGCCAACGACGCAATATCATCCAATACCGCTGATGTCATAATACCTGTTGCCGCTGGCGAGCCATTAAGCCCTTCACTTTTAAGCGACACCATCGTTAGCGACACCGCTGTGGCTGTCATAGTCAAACCAAAAAGAATGGATATATTAGTATCTGACCATAAATAATCAGCAATAAAATAAGCGGTTGCAAAAGGGGCTAGAGCGCCAAAAAAAGCGATGCCCCATGCTTTTTTAATACCACTAACGAAATTATTTGGATTCTCTTCAAAACCTAAGGCAAACATGATGACGATAATACCCAGCTCGCCAAGATTGATTATAAATTCACTGCTTTGTTCCGGCATTAAACCAATATTCACCATTAGCGAACCAAAGGCCAAAAAAAACAACACAGGGGTTAATTTAGTTTTGTTAGCCGCAAGCGCGGAAAGATAGACACAACACCAAATTAAAGATAATTGAATTAAATCATGCATAAGCTATTCCTATAGATTAAGGAATAAGCCTAGCGGAGATAAGATCAAAGATATTGATCTCGATCTAACTTTTCTCTGTATTAATCAGTAATACTAGCAATTTCTTTTAAACGATTAATATCCAAGAGCATCACGTCTTTATTATTAATACTAATCAACTTCTGCTTACTAAAGCGGCTCATTACTCGGCTTACAGTCTCTACCGTTAAGCCCAGAAAGTTACCAATATCAGCTCTCGACATCGGTAGACGAAAATTAGAATCAGACAGATTACGACGCGCGTTTCGAGCTGAAATACTCACCAGCAATGAGGCGACACGTTCATCCGCGGTATTTTTGCTTAATAATGTAATCAGTTGCTGATCAGAGGTGATTTCCTGGCTCATTAATTGAAAGAAATGTCGCTGAACCGTAGGGACCTGTCGACTAAGCTCCTCAAAGCGACTGAAAGGAATTTCACAAATTGCTGAAGTCTCTAATGCCTTTGCCGACGAGGCATATTTATTTTTACTGATGCCATCCATGCCGATAATTTCACCGGGAAAATAAAAACCTGTCACTTGCTCTTCACCATCACCAGTAATGCGATAGGCTTTTATAGCGCCGGAACGAACAGCATAAACAGCGGTAAAATCATCTCCGGTACGATACATATGCTCACCTTTTTGCAAAGGTCGACCACGGCGTACAATTTCATCAAGCTTTACAATTTCCTCATCCTCTAAAGTCAAAGGTAAGCAAATAGCGCCCAAACGACAATTGCCACAGGATATTTCAGGATTATGAGGACATGACTTATGCTGCGAGTCACTGCTAGTAGCAATCACCATTGTGCGGCTCCAGATAGTATTTATTAACTAATAATTTTACGTGATAGCGAAGGCATTTACACCTTTAGCGTTATCTCTTGCATCCAAACTCGGCTTTTCCTAAACAAAGCTATTTTTGATTAATATCAATGCCTTTAATCCCAACTATTTATACTCTGTAACTCTCGCCTTACATGTCAATAACCTTAATGGAGAAAAGTATGGGACAGTATAAAAACATTCTTGTTGCTATTGATATCTCAAATGAAGCGGAGCAAGTGTTAACAAAAGCTGCTGCTCTAGCTGAACAAAACCAGGCACAACTCTCTATTATTTATGTGCTAGAAACCCCTGCACAAGCCTATGCCGAATGGGCCAACTACACGCCGGCTATAGACAGCGCAGCCTTTAATCAGTCGATTTTAGAAAGCGCACACGCCATTGTTGAACGCTGCGGGATTGACAAAGACTTACTCACTATGGACTTTGGCATCGCAGCAGACTGTATCGTCAAAAATGCAACAACACAGAAAGCCGACCTAATTATTGTTGGCAGCCACGGTCGTCATGGCATACGACTATTACTAGGCTCGACAGCTAATAGCGTGCTTCATCATGCCGAGTGTGATGTATTGGCACTAAGAATTAAAGAGGCATCATAATTTAAACAAAAACAAGCGATTAAACCGAGAACAATACCAATATCGCTATGATTGCCAACCAACAAATAACGCTACGCGAAATCAATCCCTGCAGGGCTAATAACTCCTCGCGAGCATACTCTATGAAATGCTCTTTATCCTCCGGGTAAACCTGCTTTCCCTTTGAACCATCAATCGCGGCAAGCGCTGATGTTTCAATCAGCTCACGAATTGGCTGATTATCCCAGATTGATTGCCAGCACCGATTAAAGCAACCAACAAAGTTACCCGTCAACGAAAAGGTCAATGACAATAAGCGGGCGGGAACCCAATCAAGATAGTGAACAAAACGAAGAGCTAATTGCTTTTCATCATCGCCAAACTCATCACTACGAGCCGACATATAACTCAGGCGATAGCCTAAAGCGCCAACTGGACCCAACAACAAGAACCAAAAAATGACTGCAAACCAACGTTCAAAGCCCTCATAGAGATAAGCAGAACGTATATGCTCATGCAGAGCAATGTGATCGTCGCAGTTATCCCCCTGCTCAAAATCACCTATGGATTGCGCTTTTTGATAAGCACTCTCAAGATTACCGTGATTCCAGGAATTTAAATAACTGCGCAAGTTTTCACTAAAATCACCGCGACCCAAACTAAACAACAAAACGGCAACAAAGATACAGAGTGAAAACAGCCCAAACAACCAGGAATCAACAAGTGACAATATGATCAATAATAGTAAACACGGTAAGCCGACAGCTAATAGCAACCTCAGTGGCGGGTAGTCTATTATTTTTAAACAGGTTTTTGTGCCGTTATGGAACCATGAATCCTGCTGGAAAGGCCCACCAGAGCCCCACAGCTGCAATAAACCTAACGCTATCAATAATGTAAGAAATTCCATCGTATACCTGTTTTATTCAATATTGAGTTAATTTGGCGCAACTGGCATCAATAACCCTAAATTTAATAACCCTCTAAACAACCAATGCCGATAAATAATAACTCCAGTCAAATGCTGGCCCTGGATCAGTTTTTCTATTAGGCGCTATATCACTATGCCCAACGATACGCTCTTTATTCAATTTGGGGTAGGCCTGTATCAATTGCTGAGTCACTTCAATCAGCGATTGATATTGTTGCTCAGTATAAGGGCTGTCATCAACGCCTTCCAGCTCAATACCGATACTATAATCATTGCAGTTATCACGCGCCTCATAACTCGATTGGCCAGCATGCCATGCACGCAAATCAAAGGGTACAAATTGAACAATATCTCCTTCTCGGTCAATCAATAAATGAGCTGATACTTCCATACCTTCTAGATCTGCGAATTCTATGCGAGAGTGGCAATCTAAACAATTGGTAAATAATTGCTCCACACAGCCATTGCCATATTCTCCAGCGGGCAGACTAATATTATGGATAACTAATAAACTTATATCGCTAGTATCTGGACGCTGATTATAGTTTGGCGATAACGTTT
>CALBVI010000353.1 GCA_937969395.1 uncultured Spongiibacteraceae bacterium
GGGCCTATTAGTGATTAAAAAATACCACGAAAGCCGTGGCGATTTTGCCAGAGACCTATGTTTAATCCCCAGCTCTGCTCACGGTACTAATCCAGCCAGTGCAGCCTTAGCCGGTATGCGTGTTGCCATCGTTGAATGTGACAGCAATGGTAATGTCGATGTTGAAGATCTAAAGCGCAAAGCGCAGCAGCACAGTGAAGAGCTTGCCGCTATCATGATTACCTATCCTTCAACCCATGGCGTGTTTGAAGAAACCATCACTGATATTTGTGACATCGTTCATCAATACGGCGGCCAAGTGTATCTTGATGGCGCCAATTTAAATGCGATGGTTGGCATAGCCGCACCGGGTAAATTTGGTGCTGATGTATCGCACCTAAATTTACATAAAACCTTTTGTATTCCTCACGGCGGCGGTGGCCCAGGTATGGGACCGATTGGTGTTGGCAAACACTTAGCGCAGTTCCTGCCTAATAACCCCGTACAACCAATTGCTGGTTTAGATATCAATAACGATACCGTGTCGTCAGCAACATGGGGCAGTGCAGCCATATTGCCAATCTCATGGATGTATATCGCCATGATGGGTGAGCAGGGTTTGAAAAAAGCCACACAGGTAGCCATATTAAATGCTAACTATATTGCTAAGCACCTAGGTGAGCACTTTCCGGTGTTATACACCGGTCGCAATGGCCGTGTTGCCCATGAATGTATTCTTGATATGCGCCCCTTAAAAGAATCAAGCGGCATCACTGAAGAAGACGTAGCCAAACGTTTAAATGATTTTGGTTTTCATGCGCCGACCATGTCATTCCCTGTACCGGGTACCTTAATGGTAGAGCCAACCGAGTCAGAACCCAAAGAAGAGCTCGATCGTTTTATCGAAGCGATGATCACCATCCGCAAAGAAATCGCACAGGTAGAAGCAGGGGAGTTAGATGAAATCGACAACCCACTAAAAAATGCACCGCATACCTCAATGGAAGCCACCGGTTCAGAATGGAATCACAAATACACCCGTGAACAAGCAGTATTTCCTGTCGGTAGCGATAATAAATATTGGCCGCCGGTTGCACGTATTGATAATGTTTTTGGGGATAGGAACTTGGTTTGTTCTTGTCCTAGTATTGATAGTTGGAGGGAGGAATAGTTTTTATTTTTAATAAAATTTTAATCACCACCCAGCTAACATTTTCTTAGTTAGGTGGTGATTAAAAGCTATCATTACAGTCGATATTGTCAAAGTTAATGATAATCGCTTACATAAATTATTTAAATAACAATAAAAAGACTCATTGCTTTAAATGCTTAACACTATATGATTCAGACGAATCGGATTGAATACGACGGGCAGGGATAGGCTCTTTTTTTTTAAAATCACTTCTGTCTAAGTACCTCTTTTCCTCTGAATGATAATAAGAAAGCACCGAGGACGGTGAACTATTCTTGCTACTAATGTTGCCGGGCTAAATCATACAAATATTGTCCCCAGAAAATATCTTTTAAAAATAATGTCTTAAATGAATTTTTGACGTATGTTAACTTTTATAAAAAATATGGATTTATACAGGGATATGGTCGGATATGGGGAGGGTAGGGGAAAAATTAAAGATGAAGCGGTTTAAACAATCAATCGCAGATCTTGAGGGAAATAGAAAATTGCTTAAATCAAGTGGAATCTTGAAAATAAAGAGGATAGGTTAGAAATGGATATTTGCATCAAGTACTGTAATAACATTGATGAAGCTAATATTAGTATTGCTGAAGGTTTTTTGAATATTAAGTTTGGTATCAATGGGACGGGTAAAAGCACAGTTTCAAAGGCTATAGAAATTAATAGCCGAGATGTTAAAGATTTGGTTGAGTTAACACCATTTAAACTACTGGAAGATAACCCTGATGGCCTTCAGCCTACTGTTGAAGGTTGTGACGAGATTGGTTCTGTTGCGTTCTTTAGTGAGGATTATATTGATCAGTTTGTGTTTAAACAGGATGAGTTGATTTCGAATAGCTTTGAGATATTTGTTAAAAATCAACAGTATCAACAGAAGTTAGAAGAAATTGAGGTGGTTGTTGCTGAAATTAATAAGACCTTTAAGGATAACGCAGAAATCGATCAAGTTATTGACGATTTGGGCGAGCTCAGTGGTTGTTTTGGTAAAGCAAAAAGTGGGTATTCAAAAGCCAGTGCAATCGGGAAAGGTATTGGGAGCGGGAATAAAATTGAGAATATACCTAAAGGTTTAGAGTTATACACAGAGTTTTTGAAATCGGATCAAAATACTAATTGGATTAAGTGGCAAATTAAGGGTAATGAATTTTTAGAGTTGTCAGATAATTGCCCTTATTGTGTTGCGCCAGCAAAAGAAAAGCACGAAGAAATCAGGCTAGTAAGTAGTGAGTATGATGCTAAGTCTATAGAGCATTTAATTAAGGTTCTTTCTGTTGTTGAAAGGCTTGGTCAATATTTTAGCGAAGAGGCTAGAGATAATCTTTATAGTATAACTAGAAATAAAACCGATTTATCGAAAGAAGAGATTGTATATTTAAAGCAAGTTAAAGAGCAGATTGATACCCTTAAAGATAAGTTGCTGAATTTGAAGAAGATTACTTTTTTTACCTTTGACGATGTTGGTAAAGTTATTGAGGTGATTGAATCACTTAAAATTAATCTTGGTTTGTTGGCCTTGCTGGATTCAAAGGCTACAAGGAAAATTGTAGATCAGTTGAATGTCTCTCTTGATACGGTTCTTGATATGGCTGGACCGTTACAAGGAATGGTTAATCAGCAAAAGGCGGCTATTCGAAGTACTATAGATTCTCGTAAAAAAGAGATAAATGACTTTTTAAAATTTGCAGGCTACAGGTATAGTGTGGAAATTGAAGGTGATAATCAAGAATATAAATTGAAACTTCGGCATCACGATATATCTAGTTCAGTTGCAGGCGGGAGTCAGTATTTAAGTTACGGAGAGAAAAATGCGTTTGCTCTAGTTTTATTTATGTATGAGTGTATTGCAAATTCACCAGATTTGATTGTTTTAGATGATCCGATTTCATCGTTTGATAAAAATAAAAAATATGCATTATTGGATATGATGTTTACTGGTGATGTTTCATTGACGGGGAAAACGGTTTTGATGCTAACTCATGATCTTGAACCTATTATTGATATAGTTAAGACATTGTCGCCGCGATTTAGCTTCCCGAAACCGAAAGCAAATTTTTTGAAGATTAGAGGGGGGGTTATTACTGAAATTGAAATTACCAGAGATGATATACAAACTTTTTCTCAAATCTGTAATGATAATATTGCTAATAGTGATGAAGTGATCATTAAGTTGATTTACCTGAGGCGATATTTTGAAACTGTTAATGATAAAGGGCGAGAGTATCAATTACTTTCTAGTTTGTTTCATAAAAGGAGTCAAGTAACTGACACGTCAGGTGATGTGGAAATAGATATGTCTGGCGATGAGATTGCTTTGGCAGCTGAAACTATATCAAAATGGGTTGATGGGTTTGATTATGATAATCTGTTAACAAGGCTGCTTGATGAAGATGGAATGATCATTGTCTATAAGCAATGTGATAGTGATTATGAAAAACTTCAAATTTTTAGAGTTATAAATGAAAATCATGATAGTAGTGTAATAAGGAAGTATATTAATGAGTCTTTCCACGTTGAAAATGAGTATATTTGTCAGCTTAATCCTTCTAAATATGAGGTTATTCCTGAATTTATAGTTCAAGAATGTGATTTGTATTTTGATGCTTAATAAGTGAGTTTTACGGGGTCAGGTCTTTGGTTTGTGAGTTTTACGGGATCAGGTCTTTGGTTTGTGATTTGAATTTTAGTTTCAAGGAGATTTGGAGTCAGTGTAAAAGCTCTAATTGAATAAAAAATTTCTGAGAGTTGGGGGCGGATCTAAACAGAGGTAACAACTTAGAAAATTAATCCGTCTCTTTTACTGATTTTTTCTGTTAATTATAAAGTTGTTAGTTTCTCTCAGTTCTCGTTGAATAAGTGAGTAATCAATGAAATTTATAGTTTTCCTTGTTATGGGTTTTTCGTTTTCTCTATCTGCAATAGCTTCTTCTCCGCTTGTGTTGGAAGAAGAGATGGTAAATGAAATAGAACGTCGACTAGATAGCGGTATTTTGGTCGGCATTGTCATTGGTATTATCGATCCGTCTGGGGAGCGTTATGTCAGTTTTGGGAAAACGTCTTTAGATAGCGATCGTCAGCCAGATGAGAATACGACGTTCGATATTGGCTCAATATCTAAGACTTTCACATCGACACTACTTGCTGACATGGTGGCGCGCGGAGAAATATCATTTAACGAACCCATTAAAAACTACCTTCCCAAAAATGTTTCTGTTCCTCTACTTGGCGAACAAGAGATCACACCTTGGCACTTAGCAACACATTCCTCAGGTTTACCTCGTCGCCCCTATAATGTTATTCCAGATGATCCTTGGGATACTTACGGCAATTATACAGTCGATGATTTTTACGACGCTTTAGCACAGGTTGAGTTATCGCATGATGTGGGGAGTAAATTCTCCTATTCGTCATTCGGTGCGGGACTGTTGGCCCATACTCTTTCATTACGAGCTAATACCGATATTGAAAGTTTGATTTCAAGGCGTATTACAACCGAATTAGAAATGAGTAATACATCGTCACAGTTATTACCAAATATTACAGAGCATCTCGCCCAAGGTTATAGTTACCATG